>JANOYJ010000559.1:0-7443 GCA_031428815.1 Phyllobacterium sp. | reverse complement strand
TCTTCAAAGCCTGGGGCGCGACGGATGTGAAGGAGGCAAAGCTTCTGGTGGATATTTGCCTTGAGGACGGGATGACGATGTTTGATACCGCCGATATTTACTCCGGTGGCATGGCGGAGGAGATTTTGGGCGAGGCGATTAAAGGGCGGCGCAATGAGGTGCTGATTTCGACCAAGGCGACTTTTTCCATGGGTGAGGGTGTCAACCAAGTCGGCTCGTCGCGCTACTGGCTGATGCAGGCGGTGGACGCCTCGCTGAAACGTCTGCAAACTGACCACATCGACCTCTTCCAATTGCATGGATTTGACGCCTTGACGCCGATCGAAGAAACGATGCGGGTGCTGGATGACCTCGTGACCTCAGGCAAAATCCGTTATGTCGGCTGTTCCAATTTTTCCGGTTGGCATTTGATGAAGGCGTTGGCAATCTCCGAGAAATATGGCCTTGTGCGCCATGTGGCGCATCAGGCGTATTATTCACTGGTCGGGCGCGATTATGAGCGCGAATTGATGCCGCTCGGCTTGGACCAAGGCGTTGGTGCCGTGGTGTGGAGCCCGCTTGGCTGGGGTCGACTGTCTGGCAAATACCGGCGCAGCCAGCCAATTGATGCGAGCGCCCGCGCCGTGAAGAACGGTGACTCCGCGCCGCAGGTCGCAGACGCATTGTTTTATTCGGTGATGGACGCGCTTGATGTCATCGCGAAGGAGACCGGCAAGAGCGTGCCGCAGATTGCGCTGAACTGGGTGTTGTCGCGCCCGAGCGTTTCGACGGTGATTATCGGCGCACGCAACGAGGAGCAGCTTCGCGCCAACCTTGGTGCAGTCGGCTGGTCGTTGAACGCGGACCAAATCGCGCTGCTGGACAAGGCGAGCAAAACACCGCTGGCTTATCCTTATTGGCATCAGGCTGGATTTCGGAGCCGCAATCCCTCGCCCGTCGAAAAGTGATTGCGCGGGAGCGGTTCATTGCAGGTTTGATCAGTCCGACTGGCTTCAGGCAACACTATTAGCGACGGAAGGAACTTGGTATTTTCTCAAGGCCGACACAAAAAACAGCGCCGCGACCATCATTGCGGCACACAGCCCGAAAGCTGTGCTGATTGAATAGGTTCCAGAGACCCAGCCGAACAAATAAGGCGCTACAATACGCGGTACGCCGGCCACCATTGACGCGAAACTTAAGCCCGCAGCCCGGTTGCCGGGCACATGCGCCGTTGCCATATTGAATATGCAGGGGCAGACGATTGATGTGCCAAATCCGACCAAGGCGAAGGCCGCGACGCTGAAGCCGAACGAGGGAGAGAATCCTAGGCCGAGAAATCCCAAAATAGCAATCACAAGCGAAGTCAGCATCAGGCGGAAATCTCCGAACCTTGCACGTAAAGCGTCGCCTGGAAAACGAACGATGGCAGTGCAAAAACCGAAGAAGGCAGCGCCGAGGCCGGAAATGGCGGCCAGCTTTGGCGCGCTGTCATCCAGCATTTTAGCGGACCAGAACATCGCCGATGTTTCAGACGCGATGACTAAGCCGGCGGCAACGCCCATAAGGACCAAGGGAAGACTTGCGACGCGTGCATTTGAGTTGTGCTCCATCGTGGGGTAGATGCGTGCAGGAACATTTCTCCAAACCAAGAACCACGCAAAGGCGACGAGCACTATGGCGAAGGCGGTGGCTGTCATGGTGCCATACCGCGCGGTTAAGAGACTCGACGCGATTGAGCACACCGCCACACTTGCCGAAACGCTGCCGTGAAAGGCCGTAAATACCGGACGTTTCATGTCATGCTCAATGGCGCTGCCTTCGGCGTTCATGATGATATCAATGATACCTAAAATGCCGCCATGAATAATGAGTACTGTGAAAAATAGGGGTGCCGAGGTCTGCGTCATCACGATTGTCAGAGTGACGCAGCCGAGCGGAAGCGCGATCAACAAGACCCTCCTGTGTGTAAAACGTCGTGCTATTACACCGCCAAAAGACATGACGAGCACGGTCGCTATAGTCAGACCGGATAAAGCCAGTCCAAGTTGCTCGCTTGTTATTCCTGTCTGACGCATCAGGACTGGAATTGCACCTGCAAAAATTCCGACATAAGCGCCGAAGGCCGCGAAAACGATCATGATCGCTGCGCGAGGAGTGGAAAGAAATTTTGGGAGTGCCATGGGCAGTTGCTTAAATGAGGCCCGACAAATTCGCAATGTAAGTGTGTAAATATTGCAGCTGATTCTCATCGCGTTGTATGACGAGTGGCATCATCGATGTGCTACCTCACATGGAGGGCAAATATTGAAACAGAGCAGAGTGTTGAATCTTCTTGCGGCCTGCTTCGCGTCCATTGTGCCTGCCAAAGCAAAGGCGACCATGCCGGATGACTTTGTCCGGCTGCGCGATCTGACGACCAAGCTCGTCGAAGACATGCGCTATGCCCGCCCTGATAACTTCACGGGCGAGATCGTGCCGGGTTACGAAGCGCCGGTGTGTTGGTTGCGCAAGGATACGGCGGAGGCGCTGGCCGAGGTCTCGGAGGCTTTAGACGGTGAAGGTTGGCGCCTGGTGGTCTATGATTGCTATCGTCCGAAGGACGGCGTTGCTGCCTTCATGCGCTGGTCGAAGGAGCCGGAAACGGGCAAGACCAAAGCGGACTACTATCCCAACATCAACAAGAAAGACCTTTTCAAAAAAGGTTACATCGCGACAAATTCTGCGCATTCGACTGGATTAGCGGTCGATGCGGGTGCTGTCGCCAAGGATGGAACTGCAATTGATTTCGGCACAGGTTATGATTTTCTCGACGCGCGTTCGCATACGCAAAGCGAAGCGGTTTCTGAGACTGTTTTGGGTAATCGTCTAAAGCTCATGCGCGTTTTTGAAAATGCGGGATTTCAGAACTACCGCCGGGAATGGTGGCATTATTCATTCAGGTCACCAAAGCCGGGGCGGGCATCGAATGCGCCGGTGACGGAGAGGCGTTGAAAGCATGGAATAGTTCAACTCTCTGTCGATGTTATCGATAACTACTCTTAAAAGCCTGCGCCCGGGCGCATTGACACTGACAATCGCGCCGTTCAAACATCCCGCCACAAAATAACTTAGAAAAGGCGAGGAATATGCAGAAGGCGGAAATTGGTCTGATCGGTCTTGGGGTGATGGGGTCGAATCTGGCGCTCAACATTGCGGAAAAAGGCAACAGGATTGCTGTCTTTAACCGCACGCTGGAAAAGACCGACGCCTTCATGGCCTCTGCCGGAAAACTCGCCAAACGCATTATTCCTTGTCACACGATGGAAGAGTTTGTCGCCGCGATCCGTCCGCCGCGCCCTGTGATTATCATGGTGAAGGCCGGTGAGGCTGTTGACGAACAGATCGCGGCGCTTCGCGCGCTGATGTCTGAGAACGACATTATCATTGACGCCGGTAATGCGAATTTCCGTGACACGATGCGGCGCTTTTCCGGGCTTGAGGGCAGCGGTTTGACGTTCATTGGCATGGGTGTGTCCGGCGGCGAGGAAGGTGCGCGGCATGGCCCTTCGATCATGGTCGGTGGGACGGAGCAATCCTACGCCCGGGTCGAAGGCGTTCTCACCTCGATCTCGGCGAAGTTTAAGGGCGAGGCGTGTTGCGCTTGGCTCGGTACGGACGGGGCAGGGCATTTCGTCAAGACCATTCACAACGGCATTGAATATGCCGACATGCAGATGATCTCCGAAGTCTACGGTGTGTTGCGCGACGGGCTTGGCTTGGACGCCAAGGAGATTGGTAAGATTTTCAAAAAATGGAACAAGGGTCGGTTAAACTCTTACCTCATCGAAATCAGTGCTGCCGTGCTTGGTGCCGAAGACAAGAAGACCGGCAAGCCGATGGTCGATTTGATCGTCGACCAAGCGGGCCAAAAAGGCACAGGAAAGTGGTCTGTGATTGAAGCGCAGATGATGGGAATTCCGGCGACGGCCATTGAAGCGGCGGTAGCCGCGCGGGGGCTGTCCTCGTTCAAGACTGAGCGGCTCAATGCTGAGAAGGCTTATGCCGGCATCCAATTGAAGGGCAAGTTCAAGAGCAAATCCGCGCTTATCAAGGAGCTTGAGCTGGCGCTTTTTGCAGGAAAAATTGCGGCTTATGCGCAGGGCTTTGCGGTGTTGGCTGCCGCCTCGAAAGAGTTCCAATGGAACCTGCCCATGGGAACCATTGCGAAGATTTGGCGCGCGGGCTGTATCATTCGCTCACAGTTCCTCGACACGATCACGGCGGCGTTTGTTGAGAATGCCAATCTCCCGAACCTTTTGGTCGCTCCAAAATTTGTGGAAATGATGAGCGAGGCGCAGGTGCCTTTGCGCTCGGTTGTTTCGCAAGCGGCTTTGGCGGGCCTCCCAATGCCGGCTTTGTTCTCAGCGCTTTCCTATTTTGATGCTTATCGGCAGGGCAGGGGCACGGCGAACCTTGTGCAAGCGCAGCGCGATTTCTTCGGTGCGCATGGATTTGAGCGAATCGATATGAAAGGGCCGCAGCACGGACCTTGGGGCAGCGGCGCAGTCTGATATAGATTTCTGATTTGTCGCATTGTCCTGCGCTTTTGATGGTTCCATCAAAAGCGGAGATGCTTCAAGCTCCGCGGGGTTTGGCCAAGTGTTGCAACGAGGCCGGCTCCGCGCCGTTTATGACCGCAAGGACCGACTGGGCCAGATAGCGTCCGGCTTCGCGAAAGTCCTCATCGATGGTGATGATTTCCTTGCGATACCAATTCAGTGGCATGGTCGATTGCTTTGCGACGATGTCAAAATCCTGGCCCACTTTTCGCCCTGAATCCTCCAGACCTGAAATCAGTGCAATGGCGGCCATGGCGCTTGAGGCAACGATGCCATCCGGTCGATCATCGGAATGCCCTAACTTTTCGCCAAACGCCTTGATGTCTGCCATGGGCCTGTCGCTGTCCACGTCGTCGAACACGACGGCAGATAAGCCGGCTTGTTTCAGCCCCTCCAAAAATCCGGACACCGTGTGCTTATGATAGTAGAGCGCGTTCGGCGGGCCGAGGAGCGCGATTTTCTTGCGTCCGCGACTGACAAGATGGCGGATGGCCTCTTTGGCAAATTCCGCATTGTCATAATCATAAAAGGCGTGCGGCCTTTCGATCTCCGTGCGACCATGCGTAGCGAAGGGGAAGCCCTGAGATTGCATATAGCGCACCCTCGGATCATTGGGCTCAGTGCGGGAAATGATGATGCCATCGGCCGACTTGGTTTCGACAATGTAGCGAACCGGCTCCATGGGATCGGACAACGAATGCGGTGTGACGACCAGATGGTAGGGCGTGGAAGAAAGCGCCTCGGAAATGCCGTAGACCATTGCCGAAATAAAACCGTAGCCTTCTTCATGGGTATTGAGAATGAGGCTGATGACATTGGTCTTACCGGTGCGTAGCCGAACGCCCGCGCGGTTCGGACGATAGCCGATTTGTTGTGCAATCAGGCGGACGCGTTGCTTGGTGTCCTCGCCAATTTCCGGCCCGTCTTTGAGGGCGCGCGAGACCGTTGTCACTCCTAATCCCGTGAGATAGGCAATGGTCTTGAGTGTCGGACGCTCATCGTTCGGCGATGGTTCACCTTGCATTGTATTATTCCTTGCCCCTCGTTTTCGACCATAGACAGGTTCATGACAAACATGAAAGAACAATCTGAAATCTTGACTGTTTGGAAAAATCTGTAACGATACAGATGGTGAATGTGTGCTGCATTGCAGCAATTCAAAGGACATTGATACGGTGCAAAAATAGTAGAAAATGACACGGAAAACTAACTATCAGACAAACAAAAAGCATAAGATTGTCTAGTAAAATCAGATAGATATGTGGACACGTCGGCATCAGGAAGCCCACTTCCCATTGTAGGCAGAATCTAGAACCGGTTCGCTTGAACCCATGTCGCAATGCAACAATAATTCGACGGTCGAAAAAAATTTTAACTGAAACGTTGCAGAGTCAAAAAATATAACCTAGGCTTCGTAAATAACAGCATAACAAGGGAGGAACTGTGATGCGTTATAAGACACTATTGGCCACGCTGGCCACAGGAGTAGTACTACAATTAGGCGTCGCGAATGCGACTGATATCGAAGTTACACATTGGTGGACATCCGGTGGTGAAGCCGCCGCTGTTGCCGAATTCGCCAAGGCTGTAGATGCCTCAGGTGATAAATGGATTGACGGTGCTATTGCTGGTTCAGGCGACACGGCTCGTCCGATCATCATTTCGCGCATTCTCGGTGGCAACCCAATGGGCGCTACCCAGTTGAACCCCGGCAAAGATGCTGATGATCTGATCGCTGCCGGTCTTCTTGAAGACATTACGGATGTTGCAACGGCTGGTGAATGGGCCAAAATTTTGCGTCCGGCGTCACAGCTCGAAAGCTGCACCAAGGATGGCAAAGTCTATTGCGTTCCAGTGAACTTGCATTCGGCACAATGGATGTGGACAAACCGCAAAGTGTTTGAAGACGCAGGCATCGCGCCAGCTCAAAACTGGGCTGAATTGGTGGCTGCCGCGCCGGCACTGCAAGCCAAAGGCATTCAGCCTTTGTCACTCGCTCAAGGCTGGCCGGTTGGTTTGCTCGCTAACGACGTTCTCGTTGCGCTTGCCGGTGTTGATAACTTTGTAAAGGTTTACAAGGATCGTGATCTTGCGATTGCTGCCGGACCTGAATTTACAAAAGTGTTCGATGCTCTTGCTGCGGTTCGTGAATTCGTGCCTGCTGACAAAATGGTTCCACAATGGAACGAAGCTGTTGGCCTCGTAATTCAAGGCAAAGCTGCTGCGAACATCATGGGTGACTGGGCCGGCGGCGAATTCGCTGTTGCCAACATGGTCGCTGGTAAGGACTATGACTGCCTGCCAGGTCTGGGTGTAACGCCAGTTCTGAACACAGGTGGTGACGTGTTCTACTTCCCGAAGAACAAGGATGCTGCGGTGACTGCGGCTCAAAAGAAAATGGCCGCAACTCTTGTGACCAAAGAAGTGCAAGTCGCCTTCAACCTGAAGAAGGGTTCATTGCCAATGCGTGCTGACGTGGATCTGGCCGCTGCCAATGACTGCATGAAGAAGGGTCTGGAAATTCTGGACAAGTCGAGTGCTGTGTTCCCGAACGACGTCCAAATGATTGATCGTGACTCGCTCAATCAAATTAACGACAACTTCACAGCATTCATGGCTGACCCGTCAATCACTGCTGCGGCTGCTCAAGCTAAGTTCGTCGACATCATCAAGAATGCTCCTAAGTAAGCATTCTTGATTTGACACTTGTGCGGGTTCGGCTTTCAAATGGGAGCCGGGCCCGTCTCCTACTCACGTTCAAGGGGAGAATTGGGGCACATGGATCGTCCAAATCCGTTATTCAGAAACCTGTCATCGAAAATTGCGTCATTGCCTATGATGCTCATCGTGCTCGGCGTTTTCG
>JANOYJ010000558.1:0-9385 GCA_031428815.1 Phyllobacterium sp. | reverse complement strand
GGTTATCGCTCTTGACACTCCAATTGGGGACAAGGACGCAACCGACGCAACGTTCGCAACTGACAATTTCGAAGCTGGCATCTTGATCGGCAAATGGGCTGCAGCTCAGCTCGGCGACAAGGCAAAAGATGCCAAGATCGGCATGCTCGACATCAACAAAGATAACATCTCGGTTGACGTTGCCCGTGACACCGGCTTCCTCAAGGGCTTCGGCATCGAAGTGCCTGACCTGAAAGTGATGGGTTCGGAAACCGATCCTCGCGTTATCGGCCATGAATCGTCAGGTGCAAACCCTGAAGGCGGCTTGAAGTCAGTTGAAAACCTTCTTGCCAAAGAGCCAGGCATGAACGTGGTTTACACGATCAACGAGCCTGCTGCTGAAGGCGCATTCCAAGCATTGAAAGCGGCTGGTCGCGAAAAGGATACGCTGGTCGTGTCGGTTGACGGTGGTTGCCCAGGTGTGAAGAGCGTGAAAGAAGGTATCATTGGTGCCACTTCCATGCAGTTCCCGCTGTTGATGGCATCCAAGGGCGTTGAAGCTGTTGCTGCTTTTGCAAAAGACGGCACGAAGCCCACGAATTCCGAAGGCTTGGACTTCTTCAACACCGGTGTTGAGCTCATTACAGACAAGCCTGTTGATGGCCTTACGTCGATCACCTCGGAAGAGGGCCTGAAGAAGTGCTGGGGTTGAGACTTTAGTCTTATTTAGTAGTTGAAATGTGCGAAGGGCGGCTGTTACAGTCGCCCTTTCTACTAAAAGGGATGAGTAACAAAAATATTGGGAGGAGGGACTAATGAGCGATCCGGGGCAACCCACCAAGGTGGTATCAGACTTTGAAAGCACACTCGACAAGGCCGATGTCAAGGTCGCGAGTTTTGAAAAATCAGGGGCCTCCGCGCTGGAGAAACTGCGCGGTTTCCTTCATTCCAATCCAACAGCCATACCGGTTTTTGTTGTATTTCTCAGTGTCGTCGTATTTGGATTTCTGGCAGGCGGTCGTTTCTTCTCCCCTGCCAATCTGTCGACGATCCTGCAACAAGTGACCGTCACCGGCATTATTGCTATCGCACAGACCATCATCATCCTGACTGCCGGTATCGATCTGTCCGTCGGTGCCATCATGGTGCTTTCGTCCATCGTAATGGGCAAGCTTGCCGTTCAATCCGGACTGCCCGACTTCGTCGCCATCCCGATTGGTTTAGCTGCTGGCGCGTTCATGGGCTATGTGAACGGTGTGCTTGTGACCCGACTACGATTACCGCCCTTCATCGTGACACTCGGAACGCTCAATATATTTGCAGCGCTTAAACTTTGGTACTCCCACTCGGAATCGATCCGCGCCTCTGACACAGAGGCTATTGCACCGCTTCTTATCTGGTTTGGCAAAAAAATCACCTTGTTCGGGGCAAATGCCACTGGCGGCGGAGGGGCGACGCTCACCTACGGCGGTATCGCCCTTATCCTGCTGGCGGTTTTGATGTGGTATGTACTGAACTGGACCGCGTGGGGTCGCCATGTTCATGCCATTGGTGATGATCCGGAAGCAGCGAATTTGGCGGGTATTCAGACCGACAAGACGCTCCGCTCGGTTTATACGGTTGCCGGTCTCATCTGTGCTTTCGGGGCTTGGGTATTGATCGGGCGCGTTGGCGGAACGGTCACACCTCTGGCTGGCGAATTCGCAAACCTTGATTCCATTACGGCTGTTGTGATTGGCGGCACGTCATTGTTTGGCGGACGCGGATCAATTGTCGGCTCCGTTCTTGGAGCAATCATTGTGGGCGTGTTCCGTAACGGCCTCTCACTGTCCGGTGTCGACGTGTTGTGGCAGGATTTCACAGTCGGCATCTTGATTATTGCGGCTGTTGCAATCGACCAGTGGATCAGAAAGGTATCAGGCTAATGACACAGACCCCTATTCTTACCGCGCGTGGCCTGACCAAACGCTACGGACGCGTCACAGCCCTTAACAATGCGGATTTCGATCTTTATCCGAACGAAATCCTCGCGGTCATCGGCGATAATGGTGCCGGTAAATCATCCATGGTTAAAGCCGTCTCCGGGGCAATCGTCCCGGACGAAGGCGAAATAATGCTGGATGGCAAGCCGGTTCACTTCAAATCGCCGATGGAAGCGCGTTCGGCCGGCATTGAAACCGTCTACCAAAATCTCGCTCTATCGCCGGCGCTCTCGATTGCAGACAATATGTTCTTGGGCCGTGAGATCCGGCGTCCGGGCTTCATGGGTCAATGGCTGAGAATGCTGGATCGCACAGCGATGGAAAAGCGCGCCAGAGATAAGCTCACCGAACTTGGTCTGATGACGATCCAAAACATCAGCCAAGCCGTTGAATCCTTGTCTGGTGGTCAGCGTCAAGGCGTGGCTGTGGCGCGCGCTGCCGCATTCGGCACCAAGATGGTCATCATGGATGAGCCGACTGCCGCACTCGGCGTGAAGGAATCGCGCCGTGTGTTGGAACTGATCCTTGACGTCAAACAGCGTGGCCTGCCGATCATCCTGATCTCGCATAACATGCCGCATGTTTTTGAAGTCGCGGACCGGATTCATATCCATCGCCTCGGTCGCCGTCTCTGCGTCATCAATCCGAAAGAATACACAATGTCGGATGCCGTAGCCTTTATGACGGGTGCCAAAGAGCCGCCGAAGGAACTCTTGGCCGCTTGATAAAATGTATAAGGCTCGCATAAAAAAAATCGAGACCGGCAATGTCTGACATTGCCGGTCTTGTCACGTCACTCCGTAAGAATGCGGCCGGTGCCAAGCGCTATATGGTCGCCGTCGCCGGTGCACCGGGTTCGGGAAAATCGACGATTGCACACAATCTCTTTGGCGCGCTGAAGCAGGCAGGCGAAACCGCGATTGTCGTGCCGATGGACGGTTTTCACTTTGACGATCAATCTTGAATGCACGTGGTCATCGGCCCCGCAAAGGTGCGCCCTTCACTTTCGATGTTTTTGGATTTGAAGTTTTACTCAAGCGAATTCGCGCGGGCGAACCTGAGATCGCCATACCGGTTTTTGACAGAGCGATGGAACTTGCGCGTGCCGGGGCCGACATCGTCGATGCGAAGGCAAAGTTCGTATTGGTTGAAGGCAATTACCTGCTTCTCAATGCAGCGCCATGGGATCGACTGCGTGGGCTGTTCGATTTTTCAGTCTACCTCAACGTCACCCGCGATGAGTTGGAGCGCCGCCTGATCCAGCGATGGCTCGATCATGGCTTTGATATGACCTATGCCAAAAATTGGGTCGCCTCAAATGACCTTCTCAATATTGATGAAGTCATCCGCAATAGCGCTCAGGCGGACCTGACGATCTGAATCGTTACAGCTATCAAAATGAAGTGGTTCTAATACTTGGCGATTCACATTGTGTTGAAACTCGGCTAAGTTTGTAAAGTCTCTCCCGACTCACATCTGTTTCCCATCGGATATTTCCATGAACAAAGGCGTCGCTTTCGCGCTGCTCGCGTATTTTTTCTTCTGCTGCGCGGACGCCATCATCAAGAGTATCGGAACCGCCTCGTCGGTATTCGAAATTGGTTTTTTCGTTTCCGTGTTCGCCATGGTGCCGATATTCGGTCTGGCAATTTGGCAGGGCAATGTGGGGTCTCTTTTTAAAATCAACCAACCCGGACTGGTGATTGCCCGTGCCGCGACCGGCCTGTTAGCAGGCATGTTTGTCTTCTATGCGTTCGCCCGCCTGCCCTTTGCGGAAACCTATGCCCTCGCGTTCCTCAGCCCCGTGTTTGCTACGGTGCTCTCTGTATTTTTTCTGGGTGAGGATGTGCGCTGGAAACGCTGGAGCGCTGTCGCCATTGGTCTTATCGGTGTCTGGATCGTAGTCCGGCCGGGGTTCAAAGAATTACAGTGGGCGCATTTGGCGGCCTTGGCCGCGGCAACAATGAGCGCGTCAACGTTGGTGCTGTTGCGAAAAATCGGCAATGGCGAAAACAGTTTCAGCCTGCTCGGAACGCTGCTCGTATCATCAACCATTGTCAACGGTATTCTGATGACTAATACCGTGGACTGGCCAACCAACAACGAATGGCTGCTATACTTTGTTTGTGGTCTGTTTGCAGCCGGCGGTCAAACCGCGATGCTTGCCGCAGTGCGCCTTGCCCCGGCAAATGCGATTGCCCCGGTGCAATATAGTCAGATGATCTGGGCGGTTATATTCGGGATCGCCTTCTTCTCGGAGTATCCGGATCGCTGGACCATCGCAGGTCTGGTACTCATCGCCTTTTCTGGTCTCATCACGTTGTTCCGTGATGAAAAGCGCAGCAAATGGGTCAGCCGGACACCGATAGCGCCTGACCTTTAGGCTACCGCACGGGTCTCGTTCTCAGTGCCGGGGGCGAGGGTCAGTTCGATACCGTTAAGCGCCTCAGACATGATGATCTGACACGACAGGCGCGAATTGTCTTCAACGTGAAACGCGCCATCGAGCATTTCGATTTCTTCATCGATGGGCGCATGGAGTTGGACGGCCCATTCCGGCGCGATATAGACATGACAGGTGGCGCAAGCACAGGAGCCGCCGCATTCAGCTTTAATATCCAAGCCATGCTCACGGATAATTTCCATCACCCTCCAGCCTTCAACAGCGTCAAGCGAATGGCGTTTACCGGATTGGTCGGTCACATGAATTTGCATATCAGGACGCTTCCTTGTGACGCCAAGCGTAACTCTTTGCGCTAGCCGATGGGCGCGCCGCTGGCTGGTAATAGAGCGGAATTCCGCCATGCTTGCCTGATGTAAGTTGGCTGATGGTAGGCGCGTTGACGATTTCAAAACTGGTAAAGCCGTTACGTATCATCAGAGGGATTTGGTCGAAGAGCACATCGCCGACCGCGCGAATTTCGCCGGCAAAGCCGTACTTTTCGACCAGCATCGTCGCTTTCGAATGCGATGTGCCATTGGCATAGGCCGGGAAAGCCAACGCCACGAGTGACAAGTTAGGCAGATCGTCAACGATCAAATCCAGCGATTCCAGCGGCGCGAGCACAACGCCGAGCCGGTTTGCCCCCGCTTTGCGCTCGTCTTTGGACAAAGCCAGATAGGCGGCAAGAGGTACAATGATCTGGCCTTCGCCCTCCACCGTTTCCGAATGCGCCCAACTGTCTTCTGCCGCGGCGTTATCGCGCCAGAGAATTTTATCTGTCATATCAATGTCCTAAAGCGATGACGCATTCAGCGAGTCATCCAACCCGCCAAGGTGAATGCCACATTCAGTTTTCGATTTGCCCTTCCAGCGCCCGCCGCGCGGATCATCCGGTGAGGACGGCTCAGTGCAGGGCAGGCAACCAACGGAATAATAGCCGTAAGGGATGAGTGGATGCTCCGGCAGAGCATGCTTGTCCTGATAGTCGGCAATTTCTTCTGAACCCCAACGCGCTAAAGGATTGATACGGATACGATTTCCGACCGCTTCAAACACGGGCAGCTTCGCCCGCGTCTCCGCCTGAAAGCGCTTGCGTCCAGTAAACCATGCTTCATAGGGCACGACGGCGCGGGCCATAGGCTCTACCTTGCGGATCGCGCAGCAGGCATCGGTGCTGGATCTATGCAGAAGACCATCGGGATCGTCGGTCGCGAGCTTACCCGGCAAGGGTTCAATATTTTGAACATTGCTCAGGCCAAGGAACGATGAGAGTTCATCGCGATAAGCCAGCGTTTCGTCAAAATGCTTGCCGGTCTCCAAAAACAGGATTGGCGTTGCTGAATCGACTTCGGCGATCAAATGCAAAAGCACAGCAGAATCCGCCCCGAAGGACGAGACGGAGCCGATATTTCCCGCAAACAGTTCCTTGATCGATACACGGATAATTTCCTGCGGCGACAAATGTCCGTAACGGGCGTCAAGCAGCCGCGCCTTCTCCTTGGTTGGATCGGCTGGAACGCTTTTTTGGACTTCAGGCGGCCTTGTCAACACTTCCATAGAGCGCCTCCTTGAACGGCTGCGCACCGACCCGGCGATAGGCGCTAAGGAAGTTTTCGTCCTTCGATTGACGAAGGCCGATGTAAGTATCAACAATGGTTTCAATGGCATCGGTCACTTCATCGGTCGCAAATCCGCGTCCGACAATCTCGCCGATCGATGTATGCTCATCCGCCGAGCCCCCAAGCGTCACCTGATAGATTTCCTCGCCACGCTTATCGACGCCGAGAATGCCGATATGACCGACATGGTGATGCCCGCAGGCATTGATGCAGCCTGAAATCTTGATCTTGAGATCGCCGATTTCAAGCTGACGCTCTTGCGCGGCGAAACGCTCGGAGATCTTCTGTGCAACCGGAATCGAACGCGCTGTTGCCAATGCGCAATAATCCATGCCGGGGCAGGCGATGATGTCGGTAATGAGACCGGCATTGGCAGTGGCCAATTGGTTCTCGACCAATACGTCATAAACCGCCTTCAAATCCGCAAACGCGACATGGGGTAGAACGAGGTTTTGCTCATGGCTGACGCGCAGTTCGGACTGAGAATATTTCTCGGCAAGGTCCGCGACAATGTCCATCTGATCCGCCGACGCATCGCCCGGAATGCCGCCAATTGGCTTCAAGGAAATCGTCACGCCCTTATAGTCCGGATGCTTATGCGGGACGGTGTTCTGCGACACCCAAGCGGCGAAGTCGCTGTTTTCCCTGCGGTTTTTGGCAAGAAGGCCATGGCCCTCAGCGCGTTCCGGCAAGACGGGGGGTTCGAAATAGGAGTAAATCGCCTTGATGTCAGCGTCGGGAACCTTGAGATCGCTGTCTTTCAAGCCATCCCATTCGGCTTCAACACGCCGGGTCAATTCCTCGGTGCCCATTTCGTGCACAAGGATTTTGATCCGCGCTTTGTATTTGTTATCGCGGCGGCCTTCCAGATTGTAAACGCGCAGGATTGCGGTGCAATACGTCAGCAAATCGGCTTCCGGCAGATAGTCGCGTATCTTCTTCGCCACCATCGGTGTGCGTCCTTGGCCACCGCCAACATAGACGGCAAAGCCGATGCCGCCATCCGGTCCATGCTTCAAGGCAAGGCCAATGTCGTGCACCTGAATGGCCGCGCGATCATTTTCCGAACCCGTCACTGCGATTTTGAATTTGCGCGGCAAATACGAGAATTCAGGGTGAATCGACGACCATTGACGCAGAATTTCGGCATAAGGCCGCGGATCAGCGACTTCATCGGCCGCAATGCCTGCAAAATGATCGGCTGTAACATTACGTATGCAATTGCCGGAGGTCTGCAAGGCGTGCATCTCGACTTCGGCAAGTTCCGCCAAAACCGCAGGCATGTCTTTCAGTGCGGGCCAATTGTACTGGAGATTTTGTCGCGTGGTGAAATGGCCGTAGCCACGGTCATAAACCCGGGCGACATGCGCCAATTTTCGCATCTGCACTGATGACAAAGTGCCATAAGGCACGGCAACGCGCAGCATATAGGCATGCAATTGCAGATAAACGCCGTTCATCAAGCGCAAGGGCCGAAACTGATCCTCGGTCAAATCACCAGCCAAGCGGCGTGTTACCTGATCGGAGAACTCGGCGACGCGGGCGGCAACAAAGCCATGATCGAACTCATCGTAGCGGTACATATTCTATTCCCTAAACGGCTCTATCTATCCACAATTCTATCCCCGTTGGCGGGGCGATCTACTAACTCGCAGGCTTTCCGACATAATTGATTGTCGGCCCTTGCGCACGGATGCGTTCACGCAGCTTGGTGGCGGCGGGTTTTCCATCGATAAGCACCGCGTCAATCACATTGACATCGATCACTTCATTCTTGGCATAGGACGCAGCACCGATAGCAGCAAGACGCGCTTCGCCTTCGGCGTCGCTCACGGTCTCAGCCGTGCCAATGTCCAAGTCCCAACCATGTTGCGGCGAGTACCAGACAGAAATGCCGTCGCTCAGCCGGTTGGCGGTTAAAACCTTCATTCTTCTTCCCCTAAACCGAAATTGTTATGCGCAGGTGCCGCGACAAGGGCTCAGCCCGTGAAATGTCAGCGCCCGCCACAGCCTCGCCGATAATGACCATGGTCGGCCCCGTCAACTCATCGATCGCATTAAGATCAGGCAGGTCCTTCAGCGTCCCATGAAACAGGCGCGCATCTCGGCGGCTGGCATTCTCGACGACAGCCACCGGTGTCTCGCGCGGCAGACCGGCCTCCATCAAACGGTTCGCAACATCACCGGCAACTGTTCGACCCATGTAGACAGCGACGGTCGCGCCGCCAATGGCAAGTTGCGCCCAATCCGGGAGCACCTTGCCCTTGAGATCATGGCCGGTTGTCAGAACCATGCTTGAGGCAACACCGCGCAAGGTCAGCGGCAAAGCAAAATCGGCCGCCGCCGCAAAGGCTGACGTCACACCGGGAACGACTTCATAGGAAATCCCCGCATTGCGCAAAGCCGCCAATTCTTCTGCGGCGCGGCCAAACACCAAGGGATCGCCAGACTTCAAACGCACAACACGCTTGCCTGCCTGACCGAGTTCAACCAGCAGAGCATCGATTTCTTTTTGCGATTTCAAATGGCAGTTCTTGCGTTTTCCAACCGAAATGCGCTCCGCATCCCTTCGGCCCATTGCGACAAGGCTTTCCGGCACCAGCGCATCATAAACAATCGCATCCGCTTCCATCAAAAGGCGTTGCGCCCGAAGGGTGAGTAAATCTTCCGCACCTGGACCGGCACCAACCAAGGCGACATGGCCTTCATCCATGCCACCGGTGCGCAATAGTTTGGTCGCAGCCCGGCGTGCTTCGGTAAAATTACCATCACTTGCATGCTGTGCAGGCGAGCCTTGGAAAAAATTACGCCAAAACCGGCGACGCGGATTGCCCTTGGGCAACATGACTTCGACCGCATGGCGATAACTTTCCGCCAAGCGCAAAACCGATCCCAGCGAAGGCGACAGCATCTGGTCGATCTTGGCGCGGATGCTTTGCGCCAGAACCGGGCTTGCCCCTTCCGTGCCAATGGCGATAGCCAAAGGCGCACGGGTAACGAGCGCGGGCGTATAAAAATCGCAGAAATCGGGCTGATCAACAGCATTGGCCAAAACACCCGCCTCGCGAGCCGCCATCACGACGGCTTGGTCGGACAGAGCGTCACCCGTCGCACCGAAGGCGATAACGGCCTTGATAAGTAGCTCGGACGAAAAGGCCGAAGAGATATGCTCGATCTGGCTCTTTTCAATAAAAGCTGAAAGCTCCGTCGACGGGGCATCTGCGATCAAAACCACATGCGCCTCGGTCTCGCCGAGCAAGCGACATTTGGCCAAGGCCTCTTCACCATTTCCCACGACAAGCACACGCTTTCCCGCGACCTTGAGAAAGGCCGGAAAGGTCGTCAGCTTTGCAGGCGCGTCT
>JANOYJ010000557.1:0-12373 GCA_031428815.1 Phyllobacterium sp. | reverse complement strand
ACGCTTGCGGGCTGATCGTTGACAAACACGCGGGATTTACCATCTGCGTTCTGCACACGTCGCAAGATGAGATCGCCGCTATCGTCAATCGCATTTTCAATAAGAACGCTTCGAGCCGGGTGTCCGTGGGCAAGATCGAACACCGCCGTAATATGCCCCTGTACTGCGCCATGCCGAACCAGTCCCGCATCGCCGCGCCCGCCAAGCGCCAGTGAGAGCGCGTCAAGCAGAATGCTCTTTCCCGCGCCGGTCTCGCCGGTGAGCACCGTCAATCCACGCGCAAAATCAATCTCAAGTTTTTCAATGAGCACAATATCGCGGATGGAGAGATGCGAAAGCATCGGGTGTCGTCAGGCGCCGGTGATGGCCTTGGCGGCATTGGAAATCCACGAGCCCGCGTTCTCCCTAGGCTCAAGACCACCAGACTGTAGCAATTTATAGCTATCCTTGTACCAAGGGCTATCCGGGAAATTCTGGCCCAACACGGCCGCAGCAGTTTGTGCTTCTGTGGCAAGACCCATGGCGAAATAGGCTTCCGTCAAACGCGCCAATGCTTCTTCGGTATGGCGGGTGTTGGAAAACTGCTCCACGACCATCCGGAACCGCTTGATGGAGGCTAAATACTCACGACGCTCCAGATAATAGCGACCAACCTGCATTTCCTTGCCGGCAATCTGATCGCGCGCGAAACGGATTTTGGTCTTTGCGTCCTCAACGTATTCGCTTTCCGGATAGCGCTCCACCAATTCGGTCATCGCAGCAATCGTGCGCCGGGAATCGGCTTGATCGCGCGTCACGTCCGGTATTTGGCGAAAGTACGAAAGTCCGATAATATACTGGGCATACGCCGCTTCAGGATCAGTCGGATACAGAGTCACATAGCGCTTAGCGGCTGATATTGCCTCCGCATACCGGCCCTGCCGGTAATTTGTGAAAGCGCCCAGCACGATCGATTTGCGGGCAAACTCTGAATACGGGTGTTGGCGGTCAACAGCATCAAATTTTCGGGACGCCTCGAGAATTTTACCCTGCTCAAGATTGGCCAAGCCCTGATTGTACAACTGGTCCGCAGGTTCCAAATTGTCGACATAGGTATCGAGATTAACATCTTTCTCTGATTGGCAACCTGAAATGACGGCCATAAACCCAGTGAGAAACGCTGCGCCGATAAGATTGATGCGCATTTTTCCGCGCTTGGTACCGGTCAGCATAAATCGTCACCCGTTCTAAAAGTCGTAATTGCGCTCTCATAAATCACAAGCGCATGATGTGGGCAACGTCGTTACCGGACATTCGCACTTTTTTGTGACCATTCAGGAAATTATTGAGAGATCACAACATCCACGGTGAAAAGACCGCCGAATTGACCGCAACGAGCTCGACACCCGCCCCGCGACGCTCGCGACGTTTCGATTCGACAATCTCAAACGCTGATTTATCCGACAGGAGCGCACGAAGCGCCATCGCGTTCAGCTTGTGCCCGCCGCGATAAGAGCGATAGCAACCGAGAAATTGCGTTCCCGCCAAGGCGAGGTCACCAATGGCATCCAAGGTCTTGTGGCGTACAAACTCGTCCGGCCAGCGAAGTCCGCCGGGGTTGACTACTTTGTCATCATCACCGATCACGACTGAATTCTCCAGCGAAGAACCGAGCGCATGCCCTGAAGCCCATAAATGCTCGACATGACGCATGAAACCAAAAGTGCGCGCACGAGCGATGTCGCGGCGATAGCTTTCTGGTGTCAGATCACCGGCATAGACTTGGCGTCCGATGAGCGGACACTCAAAGTCGATCTCAACTTCAAAACGCGTTCCCTCATACGGCCTAAATTCAGCCCAAGAGCCGCCTTGGTGAACACGAACCGGCTTTATCACGCGAATATAGCGGCGTTTTGCGGCCTGAACCATGATTCCAGCTTCGTCGATGGCTTCCACAAATGCCTGCCCGCTGCCTTCCATGATTGGCACTTCCGCGCCTTCCAGAAGCAGGATGACATTATCGATACCAAGACCGGTCAAAGTCGCCATTATGTGTACAACCGAGGCGATGCGGCTCTCGTCGGCTGAACCGAGTACAGTACAGAGATCCGACGGTCCGGTGTCATGAGAAACAGCGCGAACCTCTATAATCTCACCATCAGCATCAATTTTATGAAAAATAACGCCAGTATCTATATCCGCTGGAAGAAGGGTAATCGAAACGTCTGACCCGCTGTGAACCCCGACACCCGAAAGCGAAACGCGTTCCTTAATGGTCGTCTGATACCCGAACAGTTCATTCCCCATGTCTTACCCCGAAGATACAATGCGATGTCAGCACAACAGCCGCTCGCTTCTTTTTTGGACCCGGTTCCACGCCCCTTCTGTGGATTGCTGAGTCTCTCATATTGGCCTGAAGATAACCTTACCGGTTACGTTAAACCAAATCACGGTTTCTTACCTTGTGTTACGAAGCGCCACTATTTCGCCACATTCAGTTCAGCAAACAACCCCGCTAAGGGGACGGAGTTTTTGCAAGTTCAAGTATTTCCCGAAAATCAGTTGGCCTGCCGACGTAAAAACGCCGGAATTTCCAACTGATCGTCTTCAGAAGCAGCGCGTGACTGTGGCGACGCACGACCTTGATCGTCTAACTGTCCGCGACGCGGAGCATAAAGCGCCGCTTCTTGCGAGAGCGGACGGCGTTGTTCAGCCGGGCGCTGCATTGAGGGCTCGCGTGGCTCGGCTGGCACAAGGCGTGCTGTTTCTTCCTCGCGGCGGGACAGACCGGAGGTGATCCGGCGCAAAAGACTCATCGGACCGCGCTCTTCTTGTGCAGGTGCCGGCACGTTACGTGCTTCAAGTTCAGCTTGCACAACGGGTGGAAAATCTTCCACGCGCGGCATACGCTGAGGCTCTACAGCTCTTGTAACGTCGCGCTGTTGCACCGGCGCTACGCGCTGTTGGATCACCGGAGCCGGTTGGCGAACGGGTTCTGCCTCAACAGGATTAGAGAAAATCCGGTTCTGTGGACGGAAATCGTCTTCGAGATCGAGTTCATTGAGCTCAATCGGCACATCAATATCCGCCGCTAGAATGGCTTCAGCGATCGGGTCAGCCGCTTTTGCAACGGCTTCAACCGGCTTGACGATCCTTGCCGCCATTTGGGGCGCAGTAACTTGTGCAGGCGCGGGACGGGCAATTTGCTTAACCGGTTGACGATACTCAATCGGCGCAGTGCCAATATCGGCAGTCGCCTTATCAATGCCCGTAGCGACAACAGACACGCGGATAATGCCTTCGAGCGATTCGTCAAATGTCGCGCCGAGAATAATGTTAGCGTCTTGGTCCACTTCTTCGCGGATACGCGTTGCTGCCTCATCCACTTCAAAGAGCGTCATGTCGCGGCCGCCGGTGATCGAGATCAACAGCCCCTTGGCACCCTTCATATTGGTCTCGTCGAGCAGCGGATTGGCAATCGCCGCTTCAGCGGCAGCCATCGCGCGACCCTCGCCTGAGGCCTCGCCCGTGCCCATCATCGCCTTGCCCATATCGCGCATGACGGAGCGAACATCGGCGAAGTCGAGATTGATGAGGCCCTCTTTGACCATCAGATCAGTGATGCAGGCAACACCGGAATAAAGCACCTGGTCGGCCATGGCAAAAGCATCGGCAAATGTCGTCTTGTCATTGGCAATACGGAACAGGTTTTGGTTTGGAATAACGATCAACGTATCAACGTTTTTCTGCAGTTCTTCGATACCCATGTCAGCCGTGCGCATCCGGCGCTGACCTTCAAAATGGAACGGCTTGGTCACAACGCCAACCGTCAAAATGCCACGCTCGCGGGCCGCGCGGGCCACCACAGGAGCCGCCCCCGTGCCGGTGCCACCGCCCATGCCGGCAGTCACAAAGCACATATGCGTGCCATTCAAATGATCGAGAATTTCATCAATGCATTCTTCCGCCGCTGCCCGGCCGACTTCCGGCTGCGAACCCGCGCCAAGACCTTCAGTGACGGCAACACCGAGCTGAATAATCCGGTCTGCCTTGGACATCGCCAGCGCTTGCGCATCAGTATTGGCAACGACAAACTCGACACCCCGCAAACCGGCGGTAATCATGTTGTTGACAGCGTTGCCGCCGCCGCCGCCAACACCGAAAACGGTGATCCTTGGCTTGAGTTCAGTGATGTCAGGCTTGTGCAGATTGATCGTCATGGCTTTGGTACCTCTCAATTTATTCAGCCGGTTTGTCGCTACGGCCTGAATTCCGATATTTCGTTTCTTACAAACTCTCTCGCAACCAATTGCCCATCCGTGCGATGCGGCCTCCGGTTCCACTTGCCTTTTGCCGCGCGGAAAACCGCGCCGCTGAAATTTCAAACTCCGCCACCTGCGGGTAGATGAGCAGTCCTGCTGTGGTAGCAAAAGCGGGTCCACGTGCAGCATCCGGCAATCCGGCGACGCCCAAAGGCCGCCCGACCCGGACATTGCGGGCAAGAATACGCCGCGCGACTTCCGCCAAACCCTGCAATTGGCTTCCGCCGCCCGTCAGAACAATCCGCTTGCCGACCGCTTGGCCGTAACCGGATTGGTTCAAACGATCACGAACAATTTCCAGCGTTTCTTCAACGCGCGCCCTGATAATGCGGGTGAGAACAGCACGGGGAACCTGATTAGCCACTTCGCCGTCATCATCGCCAATCGGCATCACGGAGAGCATATCACGCTCATCGGCAATACTCGGCAGCGCAGAACCCTGCTTGACCTTCAGACGCTCAGCCTCATCCAAACGCGTGGAAAGACCGCGGGCAATGTCCATCGTGATGTGATTGCCGCCAACGGCGATTGCGTCGGCATAGACAAATTTGTTCTCGTTAAAAATAGCAATGGTCGTGGTACCGCCGCCAATATCGATACAAGCCGCGCCCATCTGCGCTTCGTCCTCGACCAAGGCGGCCAGCCCGCTGGCATAAGGCGTCGCAACAATCATTTCGACATTCAAATGCGCGCGGTTGATGCAAAGTTCGAGATTGCGTAACGGCGCTGCATCGGCCGTCAACACATGCATATCAACAGAGAGTTGATCGCCGAACATGCCGCGCGGATCAGAAATCCCGCGCTCGGCATCCAGCGTGAACGACACCGGAAGAGAATGGACAACTTGGCGTTCGACCGCCATGGATTGCTTGGCACCAGCGGCAAGAACGCGATTAATGTCAGAATCATCGACATCATGACCGCCAAGGTTGATACCGGCTGCAAAGCTCTCGCTCTTCAGACGGCCGGCAGACATATTGACGATCAGTGATTCAACTGTCACCCCCGCCATTCGCTCCGCTGAATCGACGGCAAGCCGGATGCTCTGCTCAGCGGCATCCAAATCAACGATCACACCGGACTTTACGCCACGCGAACGCTGATGGCCAATGCCGAGTACTTCCACATGATGCGTGCGCCCGGGCAATATTGCCGTTTCTTCACGCGGCATCAAACGCGCGATGACACAGGAAATTTTTGTCGATCCGACATCCAGCACGGTGACAAGACCGCTGCGCGCTGACGCTGATGACGCGCCACTTGAGCCGGACGATTTGCCCTTAAACAAACTCATATATGGGCCTCGGCTTTCTTCTTCTTGGAGTCAAACTCCTTGATCGTCGCATCGCGCGTCAATTGAGCATCAGGCGTCATCCGCACAACAATGCGATCATCAATCCTCAAATCCACAACTTGAATATCGCGCGCCAGCAATCCATGATCTTTTTCAAGACGAACGGTCGCCTCGAGCGCTGCATCCAAATTCTTCTCCGGCAATTGAATTGTGACGCCATCATCAAGGCGCAGATCCCAGCGCCGACCGCCAACATACAAATAAGACTTAACCCGCGATGCAAGGCCCGGAAACGCAGACATCGTTGCTAAAACATCCTTGGCTTTTGCATTGGCGTGTTCACCGATAAGCAAAGGCAGACCAAGATATTTCTCGTCATCAAACGCGATGATCTCTTTTCCGTTTTCCTCGATTAAGCTCAGTGCATCTTCGTGCTGCCACACTGCAAACGGCTGCTTTTCGGTCAATTGAACCAAAACGCCGTCCGGATAGAGTTTTGTCACTTTGGCCGATGCAATCCACGGCATTAGCAAAATGCGTTGACGCGCAGCCTCGCTGTCAAAACCGATCAGGGATGTCGCGCCGTCGAGTTGCAACTGCTCCAGAACATCAATTTCTGACGTTTCGGTGTGGCCAGTCACTTTGATCTGACCAATCGCAAATCCCAACCGCGATGTCGTCTCCTTGAGAACAACAGGCGTGTGACCACCTAGAACCATACCATAAATGCCGGTCGAGCCGAACAGTAGCGCAAGAGAGAGGAGGCCTGCATGTTTTGGCACATCAACATCGCCCCGAACCAACCGGCCCAAGAAACGCATCGGCTTGCGCAGATATCCCGGAAGGACGCCAGCGCCATTCGCATCGGTATCCACCAATGCAAAGCTGTTGCGTTTTTTCAAACCGGTTATCGCAAACAAGACGCGTCCTCTACCATCCAACTCAATAGGCTTCCAAAAGAATGACCTGCCGCCGCCGCAATTTCAGGGACCAATGACGTGGGCGTCATCCCCGGTTGCGTGTTCACTTCCAGCCAGATTATTTCGCCATCCTGGGAGAAACGATCATCATATCGGAAGTCAGAACGGCTTACGCCGCGGCAGCCCATCGCCTGATGCGCCTTGATCGACATCATTTGTATTTTTTGGTAAATTTTTGGTGAAATTTTTGCGGGACATTCGTGTTTTGATCCTCCCGCGACGTACTTTGAATCATAATCATAGAAAGAATGTCCGACGGGTATGATTTCGGTCACACCGAGCGCCACATCACCCATCACCGCACAGGTAAATTCCCTGCCTTCGATATACCGTTCAACCATGACAATATCGCCATACTTCCACTCAGAGGAGGTAATGATCTGCGGTGGATGCGCCTGATCGGCCTTGACGATCACCACGCCAAAGCTGGACCCTTCACTGACCGGCTTCACAACGTAAGGCGGTGCCATTGGATGATCGGACTTGAAATCGAACCGGTTCATCACTTTGGACTCTGCAATCGGAATCCGCGCGGCCTTGGCGATTTTTTTGGCCTGCTCCTTGTTCATCGCAAGCGCCGATGAAAGAACACCGGAATGCGTGTAGGGAATCTGCAAATATTCGAGAATGCCTTGAATGGTGCCGTCTTCACCAAACGGCCCATGCAATGCGTTAAATGCAACATCAGGCTTGAGATCAGCAAGCACGCTCGCGACATTGCGGTCGACATCGACACGCGTCACGCGATAGCCATCGGCTTCCAACTGATCGGCGCAAGCATTTCCTGACGAAAGGCTCACCGGCCGCTCGGACGAAAATCCCCCCATCAGCACCGCAACATGCTTCTCACGCATTCACAATTGTCCCTTTTAGACCACCCGCCCAAGACTCGAGCAAAGCCACCTTGTCAGCATTAAAGATCACCCCCGACCCAAATGCTGGAACATGGCCAAATACGCGCCGACTCAAATGCAGGAAAACTCTTGGCAGCAAAGAATCAGAGGAATGATTCACTGGCAAGTGCAGGAAGGACTCAATCGGATTCAATTTCTATAAAAATG
This sequence comes from Phyllobacterium sp., assembly GCA_031428815.1. Taxonomy (GTDB): domain Bacteria; phylum Pseudomonadota; class Alphaproteobacteria; order Rhizobiales; family Rhizobiaceae; genus JANOYJ01. Next base: position 4,737 of record JANOYJ010000557.1, on the reverse strand, counting down.
AAAAATCTGCGTGATTTCAGCTATTTGCCAAGCAAGTTTCCCTACCTGCCGCGAAGATGCAGTGTAACCCAACCATTGCGCCAGAGGGTTTTGACATGGAACAACGCCTGAATGCGATACGCTGCCAATACACGCTGGCGCTGGCTTGCCAAAATGCCGGATAAAATCACCGAACCGCCTGCCGCCAATTGCGCCGCGAGCTGAGGCGCCATTTCCATCAAGGGCCGCGCTAGAATGTTTGCCACAATCAGATCAAACGGCGCACCGTTTTTGATTGAGCTATGATGCAGACCCGTCGCTGTCTCACAGCGCACCCGGCTCGCCACCTCGTTTTTACGCACATTCGCCCGCGCCACCCGTGTGGCAATCGGATCAATATCCGTCGCCAAAACGGGAATGGATCGCAATTTTGCGATGGCAATCGCGAGCACTGCACTACCCGTGCCAATATCCAGCGCATTGCACGGCCGCATATTGCGCACGACCTCGGAAATCATCTCCAAACATCCCGCCGTGGTACCGTGATGTCCGGTGCCGAAAGCAAGCCCCGCATCAATGAGGATCGGGATCGTGCCATTGCCTGTTTTCGGCATGTCATGCGATCCATGCACAACGAACCGACCGGCCCGGACTTGATCGAGGCCTTCAAGCGAGTGGGTTACCCAATCAATGTCCGGCACGGCCTCTTCAAGCAGCGTCAGACCGAAGAAATCAGACCCTAACACGGCGGCAATTTTGTCTTTCGTCGCCTGCGATTCGTCTTCATCGACATACAAAGACACATCATGAATATCGCGGTCTTCATCCACTTCAAGCACGGAAAGTGGATAGCCCTCATCCTCAAAGGCCCTCTCCAAAAGCGCAAAAATGCGCTCAGCTTCAAGCCGCGCGGCGGTGAGATAAAATCGAACTTGAGACATCAGAATCCAGCGGAATTATTTCGGCTGCTCTAACCATGGCGGAGCCAGAGTGTCGAGACCCCGCACACCGTCGAGGAAGGCGCTTCGCACAAATGGTAATTTCAGTGCGAGCGGCACCAGCATATTTCTCAGCCAGACCAATATCGGGTTTTTCAAGAGGATCGCCCGCGTATTGGCCTTGGTCTGCGCCAAGACATGCTTTACGGCTTCCATCCGCAGTGCCGTATATTCCGCTTGTCGCTCCTCGCTCAACAGCCACGCCAGCCAACACGCGTCCTCAATGCCCAAATTCATCCCGCGCCCTCCAACCGGCGAATGAATATGCGCGGCGTCACCGGCGAGAAAAACATTGCCCCTTTGCATGCTTTCCACGTGGCGAAACGATACTTTGAACGTCGTCTCCCACGGGGTCGCAACTACGTTAGCCGGATGCTGGATGAGGGAATGGTTACTCTCTAGTGTCGAAATATAGCGGAGCGTTCGAATACTCACCGGAACGCGGGCGACGACCCCAGGATTGAAAAACCGTGCCTCACCGAAATCGACTGGAAGATCGCGGTCATAGGTCACGTCTCTGATATAAAAAGTCTCTGGAAAGCTCTCACCCGCAAAGCTGAGCCCTAAGGATTTGCGCACCTGCGAATGCGCACCGTCCGCCCCGATCACCATGTCAGCGACAAAATTCTCCGAGCCATTCGGCCCCTCAAGTTTGGCAACAAGCGCGTCGTCGGGCGCGTCGGCAAATCCGGTAAAGGCCACTCCCCACTCCGGCGCAATGTCAAAATCAGCCAACCGCGCCGCCAGCAGACGTTCAGTGCGTCCCTGCGGGATGGAATGCAGGATGACATCGTCCGCCGCATCATCATTCAGCCTAATTGTCGTCAGCAGCTTTTCTTTCGAAAAAACCCGCATCTGCCGAAGGATCAGCGCTTCATCCAGAATTTTCTTGGTAACACCACTCAGCCCCAAAAGATCGAGCGTCCGCTGATTGACCGCCAGGGCCCGACTTTCATTTTCAGGCGATGGCGCGTTATTATCAATGATGCGCGAGGAAATTCCGCGTCGCGCCAATTCCAGAGCTGCGGTTAATCCGGCGGGACCCGCCCCGACGATCAGGATTTTAGGTTTTCTGCTCCCCACAGCATCCTCCCTCGTTGTCGGTTAAAGCTTCGCTAACCTCTTCATTTTTTCAAGCGCCGTATCCGGGTTTTCACCCCAAGCAATCGTTCCATGAAAATCACCCGCCGAATTGAGCAGAAACACCGAGGCGGTATGATCCATTGTATAGCTGCCATCTTCAGTCGGCACTTTGCGGGCGAACACGCCGAAGGATCTCACCATTGCGGCAACTTTTTCCGGCTCGCCGGTAATGCCTGTCACTCTGTCCGTCACATTCGCGATATAGGTTTTCAACAATTCCGGGCTATCGCGTTCCGGATCAATCGACACAAAATACGCTTTGATATTCTCACCCTCCTTGCCCATTTTCGCAAACCAGCCATTCATTTCGAACAGCGTGGTCGGGCACACTTCCGGGCAATGCGTAAAGCCGAAAAACAACGCTGTCGGGTGGCCTTGGAAGGCCTTTTCAGTAATGGCTTGGCCGTTCTGATCCACCAGCTCAAACGGCGCACCATAGGCTTTGCCGCCGGGCGGCATCACGAGATAGGAATATCCCGCCCAACCAACACCAAGCGCAACCAAAGCGAACAGCGCGACAAAGAAAATTCGGACCGGATTTGTGTTCATATCATCCCGCTAAAAACAAAGCGCCCAAGCATCAGAGGCCATGGTGAGAAATATCGCTCCGCCATGATTAAACCAACCGGCAAAGGCGGCACCCGTCATCACAGCTAAAAAAAGACCGATAGCGATTAACGCACCTTTCGGCTTCTCCACACTTTCGGATTGATTTTCCATGTTTCATCCTAGCATTTTCTCAGCCGCATTGAACAGCGCTGCCCGCCGTGGCACTTTGCCCCTTCAACCGGAACTCAATCCCTCAATGACTGATGATACGAAACCAATCCTCCGCGATTCCAAACCGCGCATCCATCAGACCGCGATTCTGAAAGACGTTAAGTGCGCGCCTTTCACCGACATCGGCGAGCGCGTCATTTTGCGTGAGGTGTCGCTCGGCGACTTCACCTATATCGAGCGACATTCCGAAGCAATTTACAGCGAGATCGGCAAATTCTGTTCTGTTGCGTCGAATGTCCGCATTAATGCGCTTGAGCATCCCATAGAGCGGCTGACCACACATAAAGTCACCTACCGACCGAATGAATATTTCTTCTTTCACGGCATCGACCAGGATTTCCGCTCCCGCCGCCAAGCCAAAAATGTCACCATCGGCAACGACGTCTGGATCGGCCACGGCGTTGTCATCATGCCGGGTACCAGTATCGGCGACGGCGCTGTCATCGGTGCAAACGCCGTTGTCACCAAGGATGTGGCGCCCTATGCAATTGTCACCGGCGTCCCCGCCAAATTCCTTAAATGGCGATTCCCGGAAAACATCCGTATCCGCCTGCAAGCAATAAAATGGTGGGACTGGCCGCATGAAACATTGGCAAAGGCGGTGCCGGACATTCAGGCTCTTCCGGTCGAGGCATTCCTCGATAAATGGGAAAATGACAAAAGTTGTTTTTGAGCCAATCCGAATGGGCCATTAAGAATCAACTCCGCCGCGCAGGACGTGTTCATGGCCATTGCCCGCAACGGACACTCAGAATGTCTTGACCGTATTGTCGGGCAGAAGGCGTAATGTCTTGTTTTGACTCATGGTCCATCCCATCTGTTGACCTTGAAAAGGACAGACTGGAGATTTCAAGATGACTCAAGCTCTTCGCACGCTTTGCTTTGCAACAGCCGCCCTTGCGGCGCTCGCTTTTCACGCGAGCGCTGAAGAAGTCGGCCAAGTCGGTGTCGATTGGCTGGGCAATGACATCATTGTAGAGGCCATTACCGATCCTAAAATCCAGGGCGTCACCTGCCATATTTCTTACTTTGATCGCGGCGTGATTGATCGTCTGCAAAAGGGCAATTGGTTCGAGCAACCCTCCGACTCATCCATTGCCTGCCGCCAGACCGGCGCGATCACCATCGGCGATATTTCCATGGATGAGGAAGGCGAGGAAGTCTTCAACCAAGGCATCTCCCTCGTGTGGAAACAACAAGTGGTAAACCGCATTTTCGACAAGAAAAACAACACGCTGATCTACCTGTCCCATTCGCGGCAGGTGCAAGACGGTTCAGCCAAAATGTCGCTTTCAACCGTCCCACTGTTTAATCAACAGGTCACATGGACAAATGGCGCGCCGCAGTGATTTACCGAGCAAACCGCCGGTCTGGGATGAACCAGATACCGGCAACGATCGCCATCAGCGCCAGCGCGATCCATTGGTTCACAAAGGCGAGCGGAATGGCGGCAACGTAGAACGTTTGCGACACTTTGCCTTTGAAATCCATGCCGAGCGCCTTGGCAAACTCGGAGTCTTTGCCGTGATGGCCGATCAAGTTGACAATCAGAATCTTGTAAGCCACCGCGCACATCAGGAGGTCAAACGCATAAACCGCCACCGGTATCGGGGCAAAATGATTCTCCGCCATGAATCCAGTGGAAAACGGCATAAGCGACAGCCAGAACAGCAGGTGCAGATTCCACCAGAGCACCTTGCCATCGATATGCTTCACCGCGTGAAACATGTGATGGTGGTTGCTCCAGTAAATGCCTACATTCACAAATGATAAAACATAGGCGAGAAACAACGGAATGAACGGCGACAGAGACGCCCAATCCTCGCCATGCGGCACT
>JANOYJ010000556.1:0-8966 GCA_031428815.1 Phyllobacterium sp. | reverse complement strand
ACTTCTGAACTTTGACTCAGCCTTCAAGGATATCGTTGTTGGTACAGTTCTGGTCTTGGCGGTCTGGCTCGATCAAATCTATCGCAAGCGTGTGAAGTGAGGGAGGCAGACATGTCACAATTAAATCAAATGGCAACTGCCAACCAGCAAAGCGGCGCACCCTTGGTCGATATGCGCGAGATTTCAATTGCGTTCGGCGGTATCAGGGCGGTCGATCAAGCCAGCGTCAATCTCTATCCGGGCGAAGTTGTTGCTTTGCTCGGCCACAATGGCGCTGGAAAGTCGACGCTGATCAAAATGCTGTCCGGTGCTTACAAGCGGGACCATGGACAGATTTTCATCAATGGGGAGGAAGCGGTCATCAATAATCCTCGCGATGCCAAGGGCTATGGCATCGAAACGATTTATCAGACACTCGCTTTGGCCGATAATATTGATGCCGCTGCCAATCTCTATCTCGGCCGCGAATTAAAAACACCGTTGGGCACACTTGATGACGTGGCGATGGAAGCCGAAGCGCGTAAGGTCATGGGGCGTCTCAACCCGAACTTCCGCCGCTTTAAGGAGCCGGTCAACAAGCTGTCCGGTGGTCAGCGTCAATCGGTTGCCATTGCCCGCGCCATTCTGTTCAACGCGCGAATCCTGATTATGGATGAGCCGACGGCCGCCTTGGGTCCGCAGGAAACCGCGCAGGTTGGCGAACTCATCAAGCAGTTGAAGGCGGATGGCATCGGCATCTTCCTTATCAGTCATGACATTCATGATGTGTTTGATCTGGCGGACCGCGTGTGCGTGATGAAAAACGGCAAGGTCGTGGGCACAGCCCTCATTGGCGACGTCACTGGTGACGAAGTGCTCGGCATGATTATCGCCGGTAAATGCCCTCCCGGAGCAATTCCGGGGCCGGGTGCCTTGGCAGCATAGATGTGATTGGGGCGATCTTCGGGTCGCCCCTTCATCGAATAACAGCATCGTTCAAGGGGCGATCATGAAATCTTGTCCTAAATTGATGTCGTTTGCGGCGCTGTTGGTCCTGACATGGGCAAGCATGATCGGGTTGGCGTTCGCGGCCAAGCCCCAAGACGTTCTTCGCACCTGGTATTCGCTCAGCCTCGAATTGGTGCGGCACACCGCAACTTATTCGCCACCAGTGGCCAGTCGTTCCTTCGCCTATCTCGGTGTTACCGCCTATGAGGCGGTAGCAAGCGGATCGGATAATCTCCAGACACTTGCAGGTCAGTTAAATGGCCTGACGCCAGCGCCACCGCGCGAGGCGGGCAAGATGTATGATGACGCCGTTGTGCTTCAGGCCGCACTGGCATTTTCGACACAAAGCCTCTTTGCCAATACCGGCCCGACGGGGCAACGCGTGCTCGCATCCATGGAAGCCAAGTTAAAGGCGGAAGTCGCAAAGGATGTACCTGACGAAGTCGTAACCCGCAGCGAAGCCTATGGCCGCGCGGTTGCGGAGCATGTTCTGGCGTGGTCAGAGATCGATGGTGGTGCGGTCGTGGAAAATATGGGCTTCCCGATGCACTATGAATTGACCAAGGGTTCGGCGAACTGGGTGCCGACCAGTCTGGTGGTGCAACAACAATTGCCGCTCCTACCGACCTGGGGCAAAAACCGCGCCTTTGCCATGCCAAATGGCGCTTCTTGCCCTCTACCCGCGCCACCTGAATATAGCGAGGATAAGGCCTCCGTGTTCTACAGGGAAGCGCTGGAGGTATTTGACGCCAAGGCGAACCTCACCCCTGAACAACGCGCTATCGCGCGGTTCTGGTCGGACGATCCGATGCTGTCACCAACGCCTCCCGGCCATTGGATCTCGATTGCCCTGCAAATCCTAGGGCGCGATAATGTCGAGGTGGATAAAAGCGTCGATGTCTTGGCGCGACTCGGCGTGACGCTGGCGGATTCATTTATCGGCTGTTGGAATGCGAAGTTCGAGTACGACCTTTTGCGGCCCGTCACGTATATTCGCCGTCTTATCGACGAGAAATGGGAATCGCTCCTCAACACCCCGCCATTTCCAGAATATCCGAGCGGCCATTCCACGCAGTCCGGCGCGGCGGCAGAAGTCTTAACAGCATTTTTCGGCGAGAATTTTGCCTTCGAGGATGCCACGCACAAGAAGGACTCTCAAAAACCCCGCCCCTTTAGGAGTTTTTGGGACGCAGCCAATGAGGCGGGCATTTCGCGGCTGTATGGTGGCATTCATTTCCGTGCCGCCATTGAGCGCGGTCTCGATCAAGGGCGCTGCATTGGCGGGTTTGCCAATGCCCTGCACACCAGGAAATAAAACATGCGCTTCGGATCATACGGACTCTTCTTGGCCGGTTTCTCGAGTTTGGGCGCAGCGCACTCCTTCGCCGCTGAAGCGGCTATCGCCATTCCGAGTTTCATTGAGGAAACTGCCCGCGCCGGTATCAACAGTGTCTATGCGGGTGAATGGGAATATATGGTCGGCGGCGGCGTCGCGACGTTCGACTGCAACGACGATGGTTTCTCCGATCTTCTGCTTTCAGGCGGCGCATCTCCGGCCAAATTCTACCGCAATAGAAGTGCGCGCGGCGGGGCTTTGAGTTTCGAAGGCGAGACCAGTGGTCTTGAACTGGACAAGGTAATCGGCACGTATCCCTTGGATATAGATAGCGATGGCAAGACGGATTTGGTCCTGTTGCGCGTCGGTGAAAATGTCGTGATGCGCGGGCTGGGCGGCTGCAAGTTCAAGCGCGCCAATGAGGATTGGGGCTTTGACGGCGGCGATGCTTGGTCAACATCTTTAGCGGCGACATGGGAACGTGGCGCAGAATGGCCAACAATCGCCATTGGCAACTACATTGACCGCAAAGAGGAATTCTCGCCTTGGGGTTCTTGTACCGATAATTGGCTGCATCGGCCGCAAATCGTTGCGGACAAGCCACAACAAAAATTCGCCAAACCGCTGGCGCTGAAGCCAAGCTTCTGCCCCCTCTCTATGCTGTTCACCGATTGGAACCAATCCGGCACACCAAGCCTTCGTGTATCCAATGACCGCGAATATTATGAGGGCGGTCAAGAGCAGATGTGGCATGTTGATCCGGGCAAAGCACCTGCGCTCTACAGCGCCGACGAAGGCTGGAAGCCGTTACGCATCTGGGGCATGGGTATTGCAAATTACGATCTGAACTTTGATGGATATTCCGAATATTTCCTGACGTCTATGGCCGATAACAAGCTGCAAACACTGGGCGCGCTGCCATCGGATGGCAGTAAACCGCAGCCGGGCTTTGCTGACGTCGCTTGGCCCAAAGGCGTGACGGCGCACCGCCCCTATACCGGCGGCGAACTGAAGCCTTCAACCGGTTGGCATGCGCAGTTTGAAGATGTGAACAATGATGGCTTGGCAGATTTATTCGTCGCTAAGGGCAATGTCGCGAAGATGCCGGACTTTGCCATGAAGGACCCGAACAATCTTCTCTTGCAAGGCGCTGACGGCAAGTTTCTGGAAGCAGGGGACAAGGCGGGTGTCGCCAGCTTCGCGACGTCAAGAGGCGCGATGCTGACCGACTTCAATCTCGATGGACTGATGGATTTGGTCGTCGTGAATCGTTGGGAGAATGCCCAGCTCTGGCGCAATACCAGCAAGGACGCCGGTCACTGGATTGAGGTCAAACTGCTACAAGACGGTTCGAACCGCGATGGCGTCGGTGCCTGGCTCGAGTTCAAGCGCTGCAATAAAATCATGCGCCGGGAAATCACAGTCGGCGGCGGCCATGCCTCCGGCCAGATGAACTGGTGGCATACGGGTTTGGGCGACGACGCCAAGACCGAGCTTCGCGTTGTCTGGCCCGATGGCGCAGTGGGCGATTGGGAAAGCGTGGCCAGCGATAATTTCTACATTCTGGAGCGTGGGAAATTGGCGAAGGTCTGGGCGGCGAGGTAACGTGTGCCCTCAGTGCACGACATCATAACCGGCAGCAGTCATAACGCGCATCAACTCCTTGTGGCCGATCTGCGCCATTTTGAGTGGCGGGCATTTGACCGGGTCTTGCTCGGCTTCGACGACAAACCAACCTTCATAGCCATATCCAGCGAGCTTCTTGACGATGGCCTCAAAGTCGAGCGAACCGTCGCCCGGCACCGTGAAAGCGCCAAGCGCCACGGCATCGAGGAAAGACTGTTTGGAAAAATCGAGTCCCTTGATGACATCCATCCGCACATCCTTGGTGTGAACATGGGTGATGCGCTTATGATGATTGTCGATGGCCCGCAGGCAATCTCCACCGGCAAAGGCAAGATGACCGGCATCAAACAAGAGTGGAATCCCTTCACCCGAATGCTTCATGAACAAGTCAAGCTCATGCTCAAACTGGACCACGGCACCCATGTGATGGTGGTAGGACAACGGCATGCCTTGCTCAGCGCACCATTCGCCAAATTGCGTCAGCTTGGCGGCATAGACTTTCATCTCGGTCTCAGACAGAACTGCCTTGGTAGCCAGCGGTCTTGACCGGTCACCCTGAATGGAACGCCCGACTTCGCCATAGACGATACAGGGCGCATTGACCGCCTTGAACAGGTCTATCATCGGCTGAATGCGATCCTTGTTGGCCGAAAGCTCTTCATGCGTCAGCGTTCCGGAAAACCAGCCCCCGCAAAGCGTCACATCGGCAGCTTTCAGAATGGGCAGCATCTCACCCGGCGTTGAAGGAAAACGCCGCCCCTGCTCCATGCCGGTAAACCCGGCAGAGCGGGATTGTCGCAGGCATTCCTCCAGCGAAACATCATCGCTTAGTTCCGGCAGATCGTCATTCCACCACGCGATCGGCGACATGCCCAATTTAGCTTTCAGTTTCGCGCTCATGACAATCTCCGTTGTTGAGCGGCCTTTACGGCAATGGGCATTGGAAAATCAATTGCTGCTGTAATGGCGGGGATTGGAATCTTGCATTTTATGACATTACTGGGAGCTTGGTCCTACCAAGCAAAACCCCGCCGGATCGCTCCAGCGGGGTTTCTACATCGCAAGTCTTACTTTACCGCATCCGTAATCTCAGCCGTCCAAGCGCCGACTGGCTCCTTGGTGATGATCTTCTGGTCCAAGAGCGCTTTTGCCGTGCGCTCATAGGCGGCAGGGATGAGTTTGCCTGAGCCTGAGCCCAACAGCTTGGCGACTTCGCCCATCATACGCTTCTGGTGGTTTTCGTCCTGGCCGCCATTTTCCATGACAATGCCTGCGGCTTCATCCGGATTGGCCATCGCATATTGCCAGCCCTTCATCGAAGCGCCGACGAACTTGACCATATTGGCCTTGAACGCCGGGTCTTTGAGCTTGGCTTCCGATGCGTACAGACCGTCTTCGAGGAGGTCATTGCCCATAGCCGAATAATTGAACACAATGAGGTCTTCCGCCTTGTAACCGGCGTCGATCAGCTGCCAATACTCATTATAGGTCATGACCGAAATGCAATCGGCCTGCTTTTGGATAAGCGGCTGCACATCAAACGACTGCTTCAAGACCGTGACGCCATCTGCGCCGCCTTCGGTCTTAAGACCGAGCTTGTTCATCCAGGCGAAGAATGGATATTCATTGCCGAAGAACCAAACGCCCAATGTGTGACCTTTGAAATCGGCTTCGGTTTGCACCTTACCATCTTTCGGGCAAACCATTTGCATGCCTGCCTTTTCGAAAGGCTGCGCGATGTTGACGAGATCAACGCCTTTTTCACGCGCCGCCAGAGCGCCGCCCATCCAGTCGACGATCACATCCGCGCCGCCACCGGCAATGACCTGTTCCGGCGCAATGTCCGGTCCGCCCGCTTTGATGTCGACATCAAGCCCGGCTTCCTCATAAAAGCCCTTTGCCTTGGCAACGTAATAGCCGGCGAACTGTGCCTGCGCGACCCACTTGAGCTGCAAGGTCAGTTTGTCGGCAGCAAGCGCTGTGCCCGCCATGAGCGACATGGCAAGAGCAAGCGATAAGCTGATTGTTTTTTTCATTTGACGTTCTCCTGTGTTACGGCCCCGACCTGCCCTAACGATAAGACGGGTGCCAAAAAGTTAGGACGCGCTCGAGAAGTGCGAGAGCGCCATAGAACAACGATCCGACGATGGCGGCAAGGGCAATTTCGGCCCAGACCATGTCGAGATTCATCCGACCCACTTCGGTCGAGATTCGAAAACCCATGCCGACAATCGGTGTGCCGAAAAACTCGGAGACGATGGCGCCGATCATGGCAAGGGTGGAATTGATTTTGAGGGCGTTGAAGATGAAGGGCAGGGCGGCAGGGAGCCTCAGCTTGAACAGTGTCTGCCAATGGCTCGAGGCGTAAGTGCGCATCAAATCGCGCTCCATATCGCCGGCGCTTTTGAGGCCAGCTAAAGTATTCACCAGCATCGGGAAGAAGGTCATGACAATGACGACGGCGGCTTTGGATTGCCAGTCAAAGCCGAACCAGATCACCATGATCGGCGCGATGCCGATGATGGGTAAAGCCGAGACGAGATTGCCAATGGGCAACAGTCCATTGGACAAGAACTTAAAGCGGTCGGCGAGAATGGCGACCAGAAAGCCGGAGAAGGAACCGGCACAAAAGCCGAATAGAACCGCTTTCAAGACCGTCTGATTGAAATCCGCCGCCAGTATCGGAAGTGACGATAGGATGCGTGCACCGATGGCCGAGGGTGGCGGCAGGATGACGAAAGGCACGCCCGCGCCGCGCGTGATTGCTTCCCAGAGAATCAATATCCAAAGCCCGAAAAGCGCGGGAACGCCAAGCCGCGCGATCCACCCATCTCCTGACCCGCGCGAGCCATCGCCGGACAGGACTGTCACCAAACGCCAAGCCAGCAGCCAGCAGGCGAAGAGGACGGCGAAAAAGCTGAGAGGCGCATTGCCCTCCGAGCCGGTTAACTGGCGAATAAGCAGATAGACGGCGAGATGAGTGCAAATGCCGAGTACGAATGTCGAAAGGGTCGATACGGGATTAAATGCCGATGCCGCTGCGGCCATGGCAACCAGCATAATGATCGACACCGCCATGAAGGTTGACGTCATATCGGTGAGCGGCATAGAGGCGAAGGCGACAAGCAAGGCCGCCATCGCGCACAGTGCCTGCCAGTTAACGCGGACGCCGCTCATACCGGCCTCCCGCCCATACGCGCACCGACGAAGCGGCCAGCAATATCAACCAGCGTCACGAGCAAAACCGCCACCACCGAGCCCGCAATCAGCGCCGCCCAGATGTCGATGGTTTGAGAATAATAAGACCCCGCCAGTAGCTTCGATCCGATCCCAGCCACCGCACCGGTCGGCAATTCGCCGACAATGGCACCCACCAAACTGGCGGCTACCGCGACTTTTATTGAGGTGAAGAAAAACGGCACTGAAGCTGGAACACGCAGCTTCCAAAATGTCTGCGCCTTGCTGGAATTATAGGTGCGCATGAGGTCCAAATGCATCACATCCGGCGAGCGCAGACCTTTGACCATGCCGACCGCCACCGGAAAGAACGACAGATAAGTCGAAATCAGCGCTTTGGGCAAAATCCCGGTAATATTGGCGGCTGCGAGAATGACGATAATCATCGGCGCGATGGCGAGCATGGGAATGGTTTGCGAGGCGATAATCCATGGCAGAAACGAGCGTTCCAGCGCAGGAATATGCACAATGCCAACTGCAATGACCGCGCCTAGGACTGTTCCCATGAGGAAGCCGAGCAGCGTTGAGGAGAGTGTCACCCATGCATGATAAACCAGACTGCGGTTCGACCAAGGTTTGGCGGTGAACACCCCTTTATACAATGCCGCCGCCACCTGATGCGGCGCAGGCATGGTCGGCTTCGGTTGCGACCATGTCTTGCCGACAAGTTCCGAGAAAGTCGACGTAACCCCGCCACGCCGGTCGAGATCCCGCTGAAACGGCGCGTTCATGACGACAGCGAAAATATACCAGAGCACGACAAGGATCGCGACGATGGTGCCGACGGGAATGAGGTGGTCACGTGTTCTATCCATGGCGATTCCGCCTCAGCCTTTTCTTCTCCCCGGGGAGGAGAAGTCCCGGTAGGGGATGAGGGGGCAGCGCGGCAAGGAAATCTCCGGCCTCATTCATCATAACTATGTCCCGCCCGCAGCCCATCCCGCACCTGTTGCCCGATCCGCAAAAACTCCGGCGTTTCGCGAATTTCCAGCGGGCGGTCCGGGCCTAAATCACAGTCGATAATCTCGTGAATCTTGCCCGGCCGCGGTGACATGACGACGATTTTGGTCGAAAGAAACACTGCCTCAGGCAGCGAATGCGTGACAAACACCACGGTCTTTTTCGTTTTCGCCCAGAGCTTTAATAGCTGAACATTGAGGTGATCGCGGACGATTTCGTCCAGTGCGCCGAACGGTTCGTCCATCAACAGCATATGCGGCTGAAGCGACAGGGCGCGGGCGATGGAGGCGCGCTGCTGCATGCCGCCGGACAGCTGCCACGGGTATTTCTTCTCAAAGCCAGCGAGATTGACCAGCGTGAGATTCTCCGCAACCCGCGCGGCGGCTTCCGCTTTGGAAAGCCCCATCACTTCGAGCGGCAGCGCGATATTGTCCGCAATCGTGCGCCACGGAAACAGGGCCGCCTGCTGAAACACATAGCCGTAGGCGCGGCTCTCCCGCGCCTGCTGCGGCGACATCCCGTTGACGGAGATTGTGCCTGCGGTCGGCTTTTCAAGATCGGCGATGACACGAAGCAATGTAGTCTTGCCGCAGCCGGACGGCCCGATCAGCGAGACAAACTCGCCTTCGTTAATGTCGAGATTGATGTCGGACAGCGCGTGGACCGGGCCGTCATTCGTGGTGAAGGTGAGCGAGAGATCGCGGGCGGAGATGACAGATTTAGAGTTCACCAACCCACCCCTCGAAGCGCTCAATGGCACTATCAATCTTGGCAAACACTACCGTCGTTCTGCCCTTGCCTCGAACCGAGAACTGCTTTG
>JANOYJ010000555.1:0-5503 GCA_031428815.1 Phyllobacterium sp. | reverse complement strand
TGCCGGGAGCAGGGTAAAGAACGTCATCAATTCGACCGCCACATGACTGACCAAAAAATAGATCCCGTCCGTGGTCCATCCGGCACGAAATATTCCTTGATCGACTTTAAGCGGGAATAAGCGTTCGAGCGGAACGAACACCAAGGCCAAAAGGACAATGTTTAGGATAAACCAATCCAGCCCGACGCGAAATGCCGCCGCGCCGCTTCCAACCTCAACCGAACTACCGCCTGCAAGCACGGCCGCCATGCAAAAGAAAAGCCCGGTAAGGCCGAGGCGCTTAGACGGGCGCAGAAACACATTGATTGCCGAGAACAGAAATCCGGCCAAAATCGCCAATGCCAACAAGAGGCGCATAGTCTCAACCGGATAGCGCGGCGCCATCTCCGACATGGTCAACCATTGCGGATAGCGAAATACCAAAACAGCCAGAAAACTTCCAACAGAAAGAAAAACCCCAAGCAGGCCCGAAAACCATCCGGTGCCAAAATGCTTCGGGAAGTTGTCGCCCAAAAGCCTTTCGGCTGCGCGGTCGAGTTGCGTCTGGCCCGTTGGGATTGGAGAGTTTTGATCAACCATTTTTACTCTCGAGCAAGTTTGAGCGAGGCATAAGCCGCCGGAGTCCGCAGTATAGACTGCCGAAATCGATTTGACCCACACTTGATACACATTCCCCGCTTTCATTTCCGCCGCAATTTCGGCTAGGCTCAATTCCGGAAAAGATTCGAGGGTAAGGCATGGCTTGGTTTGGCTCAAAAAGCGCGGATGTGGGCGCAAGCTATGATCCAGACCGGCTTTCAAGCCCGCAGGTTTTCCTGCTTTCGATGCTTATCTTCTTGGCAATCGCATCTTTTGTGATCGCCATCCTCTACCGGCAAGTTTCGTCTGCTTTCGTGACCAATCCCGGCTTAAATGGTCTGATCGTGGGGGTTCTCATCGTCGGCATATTGCTCAGTTTTCAACAAGTTCTCAGGCTGTTTCGCGAAGTACACTGGGTCAATGCTTACCGGCGCGGTGAAGGAGACCGGCCGGGGACGGCAGAGCCAGTATTGCTTGCACCGATGAAAGCCTTAATCGGCCGCCGTCAGTCGATGGCGCTCTCGACGTCCGCATTGCGCTCGCTTTTGGATTCCATTGCCACCCGTCTTGACGAAGCGCGTGACATTTCGCGTTACCTCACCGGGCTTCTCGTATTCCTCGGACTTCTGGGAACATTCTGGGGCCTGTTGGAGACAATCAAGTCGATTGGTGACACCATTCAAGCTCTGGACCCGGCCGGGGGTGATGCCAATTCGATGATGGATGCACTGAAAACCGGTCTGTCCGCACCGCTGCGCGGCATGGGCACGGCATTTTCCTCGTCCTTGTTTGGCCTCGCCGGGTCGCTGATATTAGGGTTTCTGGACCTGCAAGCCGGTCGTGCGCAGACGCGGTTTTACACTGAATTGGAAAACTGGCTTTCCTCCGTCACAGACCTTACGCCTGCTCCTGCCACCATGACGCACGCCCCAACGGAAAACACGGAAGAATTGCGCCTGTTAACGGAGCGCCTCAAATCTGCCGGTGATGCCAGCGGTTCGAACCAGCGCTCCATTGCCGCCATGGCCAATCTTGCTGAAGGTATTCAAGGTCTCGTCAAGAACATGCGCGCCGAACAACAACTCATGCGCGATGTGGTGGAAGGCCAAGCAGAAGAGCAAAAGCTCATGCGTGCCACGCTTGAACGTCTTAATAAGACGTTTGAGAAGAAGTACTGAGCATGGCGCTCGGACGCAATCGCCGCGACCGGCATGTCGATTACTGGCCGGGCTTTGTTGACGCTCTTTCGACGCTATTGCTCACCTTTATGTTCCTGCTCTCGGTGTTCGTCTTGGCGCAGTTTTTCCTGTCCCGTGAAATCTCCGGCAAGGATGAGGTGCTCAACCGCCTAAACTCGCAGATCAGCGAACTCACGCAGATGCTCGCGTTGGAAAAAACCGGGACGCAGGATCTGCAGGACCAGCTCTTAAATATCCAAGCCTCACTGAATGCGTCTGAAACCGAAAAATCGCGTCTGCAAACGCTTCTGGAATCGGGCAGTGGCAAAGGCGCTGAGACTGAGACCAAACTTGGCGAGGCAAGTAAAAACCTCGAGGCTGAGCGCCAAATTAGCCAAAGGGCTTTGTCGCAGGTCGAGCTTTTGAATCAGCAACTTTCAGCGCTTCGTAAGCAGATTGGCGCATTGGAAGAGGCGCTGAATGCGTCCGAACAACGTGACAAAGAATCCGGCACTAAGATTGCCGACCTTGGCAAACGCCTCAATGTGGCACTGGCGCAGCGCGTGCAGGAGCTGAACCGCTACCGCTCGGACTTTTTTGGCCGTCTGCGCGAAATTCTCTCCGACCGCGAAAATATCCGCATTGTCGGCGATCGCTTTGTTTTCCAATCCGAAGTTCTTTTCCCATCCGGTGCCGCCGAAATCAACGAGGCAGGCAAAGGCGAGATGAAGAAACTTGCCGATGCGATCATTGAACTTGCCAAAGAAATTCCGTCCGAAATCGATTGGGTGCTGCGCGTCGATGGCCACACCGACACTGTCGCGCTCTCCGGGGCCGGCAAATATGCCGATAATTGGGAACTGTCCTCTGGCCGCGCGACGGCGGTGGTCAAGCTCCTCATCGCCGACGGCGTTCCGGCCGACCGGCTTGTTGCCGCCGGGTTCGGCGAGTTTCAGCCACTGGATACGAGCGGCACCGATGAGGCCAAAGCCAAGAACCGGCGCATTGAGTTGAAGCTGACGGAGAAGTAGTTAAAGGCCCGCCAGTATAGCCACAAGTGCCAGAGCCGCCAGTGCAGTCTGAATGAACAATATCTTCCGATTGGCGGTCGTCGCTCCGTAAACGCCTGCGACGAAGATGCAGAGCAAGAATAATACTTTCACCGAAGACCCGCCCGCGCCAAGCCAAGACCCTAGACAGTCGGGCGGACGCCTAACGACGACTCTGTTGGCAATTCTTGAACGCTTGGCTACGTCAAAGCTGACTATTCCGCCGCCTGCTTCGCCGCGTCCATTCCGGCATCAAATTGCAGCTTCGCCAGCCGCGCATAGACGCCGCCCTTTTTGACCAAACTTTGATGCGTGCCTTCTTCGACGATGCGTCCCTGATCGAGCACGAGAATGCGATCCGCTTTCAGGATTGTCGCCAATCGATGCGCGATAACCAAGGTCGTGCGGCCTTTCATCAGGCCCTCCAACGCTTTCTGCACGGCCGTCTCGCTCTCAGCATCCAATGCTGAAGTCGCCTCGTCCAAGAGCAGGAGCGGCGCGTCTTTCAAAACGGCGCGGGCAATGGCGATGCGCTGGCGCTGGCCGCCGGACAGCGTGACGCCGCGCTCGCCAAGCTCTGAATCATAGCCCTTGTCTAAAGCCAGGATGAAGTCATCGGCTGAGGCGGCGTCTGCGGCTGAAACAACATCTTCAAAGCTGGCATCCGTTTTGCCAAAAGCAATGTTCTCCCGCGCCGTCGCGGCAAAGATCGTCACGTCTTGCGAGACGAGTGCCATGCGTTGGCGCAGGGCTTTGGGATCGACGGTTTTGATGTCCACGCCATCAACGAGTATTTGTCCCTGTTGTGGATCATAAAAGCGCAGAAGCAGCGCGTAGAGCGTGCTTTTTCCCGCACCCGAGGGGCCGACGATCGCGACCGTTTCGCCAGGCTTCACTGAGAAACTCAATCCGTTGGTTGCTTGGGTATCAGGACGCGCAGGATAGGAAAAAGTCACATTCTCAAAAACAACGGACCCAATCGGCTTAACCGGAAGCGACACAGGATTTGCGGGCGCTTGTATGGCCGGACGCTCGTCCAATATTTCGGCAATCCGCTCCGACGCGCCTGCGGCTTGCGAGATTTCGCTCCAAACTTCTGATAAAGTCGCCAGAGCACTGGCCGAGAACACAGAGTAGAGCAGAAACTGGCTCAATGTTCCGGCTGAAATTGTGCCGTCCAAAACACCATGCGCACCGAACCACAAGACGGCGACGACGGAGCCGAAAATCATGAAAATCGCAAATGCAGTCAATAGTGCCCGCGACTTGATCGACCCGCGTGCGGCCTCATAGGCATTGTCCACGGCCTTTGAAAACCTGCCCGACACCAGCGTCTCGTTTACAAATGCCTGTAAGGTGCGGATCGAGGAGATCGACTCGCTTGCATAGGCTGTCGCCTCGGCGAGCATGTCCTGCGCCTCGCGAGAACGCCTACGCACCGTGCGTCCGAACATCACCAAGGGCAGCACAATCACGGGAATGGCAGCAATGACCAGCACCGACAGGCGCGGGCTGGTGACAATCATCATCACCAAGGCGCCGACGCCCAGTATCGCGTTGCGCAGGGCCATGGATGCCGTTGCGCCGAAGACCGATTTGATCTGCGTTGTATCGGCGGTCAACCGCGAGACGATCTCGCCGGATTGTTCCTGATCGTAAAAGCCCGGCGATAATTCCGTCAGGTGCTTGAACAAATCACGGCGAATATCAGCGACCACCTGCTCACCAATGGTGATGACAAAATAGTATCGCGCGCCCGAGGTCAGCGCCAAAATCACTGCCAAGCCGAGCAGCATCAGGAAATAGCCGTTAATATAGTTCGAATCTGCCGCCGAAAACCCGTGATCGATCATCTGGCGCACGGCGAGCGGTAGGACCAAGGTCGTGCCGGCCGCAAAGGCCAAAAAGAACAGCGCCGCAATCACGCTGGACCGGTGACGCATCAAATAGGGCAGCATCCGTCGCAAGGGCCGAAGCGAAGTGCGCTTTTTCTCATCTGCTTGTTTGGTATCAATGGTTTGGGTCAACGAGAAATTCCATTCGCACGCCGTATGGACGGTGATTCTTGGTTGGCGCACTTGTTATCGCATAGAGCCTCATGTATGGGATCGCCGACTGTTTTTGAAGCCCTCCCCGGAGGGCATCAGTTTTCACCGGAACACGGCCACGGATATGCTCTTTTTAGAGTTCCCTGCGCCATAGACTAAAGGGCTTAGACATGAAGGCGAATATTCATCCGGATTACCACAACATCAAAGTGGTCATGACCGATGGCACCGAATATATGACGCGCTCGACCTATGGCAAGGAAGGCACAACGCTGAACCTTGACATCGATCCACGCACCCATCCGGCATGGACCGGCGGTTCAGGCACGCAACTTGATCGCGGCGGGCGCGTCGCCAAGTTCAAGAACCGTTTCGGCGGTCTGGGCGGCTAATCGGCTTCGGATACCAATTTCGGAAAACCCGCTTCGGCGGGTTTTTTGTTGCAATTTTCAATTCTATCTCTGGCTCTACAGCGTCGTCAGCGGAGCAAATCCTCCACCCGGCGTTCTGAAATTCGTCGTTTGACCCTCATAGAGCCGCGCGGCAGCGGCGAGGAGCTGGTCGCGATAGGTGTAGAGCCTCACATCAAATTTGCGCAAGCCGGTCGCGCCTTCCGACCGCACCATTCGATGTGACGGGCTGGCGAGCT
>JANOYJ010000554.1:0-3663 GCA_031428815.1 Phyllobacterium sp. | reverse complement strand
TATCGATATGTTGCTTGATGATCTGCAAGCCGCCAATGTGCGGCTGCGGATGGAAACCAGTGTTGATGAAATCAGCAAATCCGAGGGCGGATTTCATCTTCGCCTCTCCACCGGCCCCGTTGAATGCACCTCGCTGGTGATTGCCACGGGCGGCAAATCGATTCCAAAAATGGGGGCGAGCGCTTTTGGTTATCGCGTGGCGGAACAGTTTGGATTGAAGGTCACCGAGACGCGACCTGCACTGGTGCCCCTGACCTTTGAGCCGATGATATTGGAGCGGTTGAAGGGCCTGTCCGGTGTCAGTGTCGAGGCGGTCGTGAGCCATGGCAAGGTGAGGTTTCGCGAAGCACTTCTCTTCACCCATCGCGGCCTTTCCGGTCCGGCCATCCTTCAGATTTCAAGCTTCTGGCGAGAGGGCGACGAGATCGCCATTAACCTTACGCCCGATGTGAACGCCTTCGACAAACTGCGTGAGGCCCGCCAAGTCAGCGGCAAGCAGGAGCCGCAAACTGTCTTGGCGCGGTTCCTGCCCAAAGCTCTGGCTCAATTCATCGCCGCCAGTTCCGGCGTCACCGGCCATCTGGCCGATTGCTCCGACAAAAAGCTCATGGCGGTCGGCGATGCGGTGAACAATTGGCGGATTAAGCCCTCCGGCTCGGAAGGCTATCGCACGGCGGAAGTCACGCACGGCGGTGTATCGACGGAAGCGCTTGATCAAAAGACGATGCAGGCCAAGACGGTGCCGGGGCTTTATTTCATCGGAGAGGTCGTTGATGTTACCGGTTGGCTTGGCGGGTATAATTTTCAGTGGGCGTGGTCCAGCGGATGGGTTGCCGGGCAGGTTGTCTGACATACTGAGAAGGGTAAGTCTTCGCCTCAAAGAAGCGGCCATAGAGGAATTTTCGCAGCGCCACGTCATCGCTGCTCTCATCTCGCGCGGCAGTGACAAGCCAAGATTAATGTGACGGGTTGGAACGCGCGTCGCGCAACCCTACATGCGACGGAGACGCACCAGCAAGGTTGAGTAGTCATGAAACCAGTTGAAAGAAATGCGGAAGGCAGGCCAGCGCCTGTGGCTCTTGAGGGCGTGGGTCGGCGCACGGTTCTGTTGGTGTCAAACCCACGAAGCCGCCGTGGAGGCAAAGTTGTCGAACCGGCAAGCGCCGCGCTCGCTGCGGCGGGTATCGATGTAATACCTGTCACTGTCACCTCAGCAGACGCATTGGTTCCCGCCATTATGGCGGATGCGGGAAGGGCCGACGGCGTGATAGTCGCAGGTGGTGATGGGACGATGAACGCAGCCGCAAAGGCGTTGGTGGAAACAGGTCTGCCGCTCGGGGTCTTGCCCTCAGGAACGGCAAATGACTTGGCGCGCACGCTGGGTATCCCCGAAGATCCGCAAAAGGCCGTGGACATTATCGTAGCAGGTCACACACGACGGATTGATCTTGGAGAGGTCAATGGCCACTTCTTCTTCAATGTGGCCAGCATCGGCCTTGCGGCCGAGCTTGCGGACAAGTTGACGGAAGAAGGCAAGAAGCGGTTTGGCCGGTTGAGCTATGCGCTCACCGCGCTCAAAGTGCTTGCACAGGCGCGGCCTTTTACGGCTGAAATCATCAACAAGGGTCAAAGCGAACGCGTCAGGACATTGCAAATCGCCATTGGCAATGGAAGGTTTTATGGCGGCGGAATGACGGTCGAAAGCTCGGCGCTGATTAATGACGGAAATCTTGATCTTTATTCCCTTGAGCTCGACGAGGTGTGGAAACTTGCGCTTATGATACGCTCCTTTAGAACGGGCAAGCATGGACTTTGGGAGGCGGTTCGCACGGCGCGCTGCACCGAGTTTGAGATCAAGACTCGCCGTCCGCAGCCCATAAATCTTGACGGTGAACTGAAAACCCACACACCTGCGTCATTTTCAGTGCGCCCCAAGGCAGTGACGGTTTACGCACCGGAGGCCGAACCCGGTGAAGCTCCGGCACCCGGCCTCACACCCGCCGCAATCACCCCATCCGAACGCCTTCCTTGATGAATTGACCGGAGCGCAACTCACTCATTGCCGTCATCAATTCCTCACGTGTGTTCATAACAATCGGCCCGTGCCAAGCGACCGGCTCCTTGATCGGCGCGCCGGAGACGAGGAGAAAGCGCACGCCTTTTTCACCAGCCTGCACAACGACTTCGTCGCCCGTGTCGAAGACAACCAAAGTGCGGTTGCCTGACATGTCGCGTAAATGAACTTCCTCGCCATTGACTTCCTTTTCGACGAGAACGCCGAAAGGCTTCGACGCATCGCGGAAGGTGGCGGAGCCCTCGAAAATGTAAGCGAAGGCTGAGCGATAAGTATCGACCGGAAACACTTTGCGCTTACCGGGCGGTACCCAGATGTCGAGATATTGCGGGTCGGCCGCAATGCCATCGACCGGACCCTTGTGATCGCGGAACGCACCGACGACGACGCGAACCCGTGTGCCGTCATCCTCATGGATTTCCGGAATCTCGGTTGAGTTCACGTCTTGATAGCGCGGCGTGGTCATTTTCAGGTTTGACGGTAGGTTGGCCCAAAGCTGAAACCCGTGCATGCGCCCGGCAAAGTCGCCCTTCGGCATTTCCTGATGCATAATCCCGGACCCGGCCGTCATCCATTGCACATCGCCCGCGCCCAAAGTGCCGCGATTGCCCAGACTGTCACCGTGCTCGACGGAACCGGCCAAGACATAGGTTATGGTCTCAATACCGCGATGCGGATGCCAAGGAAATCCTTTAAGATAATCGCGCGGATCGTCGTTGCGGAAGTCATCCATCATGAGGAACGGATCGGTAAGTGAGGGATCGCCGAAACCGAACACGCGCTGAAGATTAACGCCGGCCCCCTCGACATGCGGTGAGGTGCCAGAGATATGTTTCACGGGACGAATGGACATGAGAATGGTCCTTTGAGTTGGTTCTGTTGGGACTAATTTATGCCCGAGAGAGACGCTTGCAAAGGGGTGAACAATGATAACGGATTGTTCGATGAAATGAGAAAGACGCCTATTTTAAAGGCTTCGCCTTCCCCGCAACTTTCCCGTCCCTGATCTCCTCCAGCATCTCAATCTGCAATTCTTGCAGCTTGGCCAAGCGTTGCCATTGGCTGTTGAGCAAGTGATCGACTTTTTCATGCAGGTGCCGGATTTCGAGTTCGGCTTTCAGATTGATCTGATAATCGTTCTGCGCTCGCAGCCGGTCCTTGGTCTCCTGCCGCTTCTGGCTCATCATGATGACCGGCGCTTGAATGGCGGCGAGGCAGGACAGGATGAGATTGAGCAAAATGAACGGGAACGGATCAAATGCGCCATCGGTACCACGGGCGGCATTGTAGGTAATCCAGATTGCCAAGACCGCTGCGAACCAGATGAGGAATGTCCACGAACCGCCGAAATAGGCGAGATTGTCCGACAGCTTTTCACCAACGGTACGCTTGCCCTCAAACTCATCGTCGGTGTTGGCCGCAATCAACTCAGAGCGCGCAAGGCTCGCCGCCACGGCCTTGTCCAATTTTGTGAGTTCACCGCGTTCGGCTTGCAGCAGCTCCGAGACATAGCGCTCCCGATATTCGCCGAGCTGCTTAAGCGAGATACTCGCATCGGCACCTAATTTTGGATTGTCCGCACGGATGCG
>JANOYJ010000553.1:0-3047 GCA_031428815.1 Phyllobacterium sp. | reverse complement strand
GCCGTTATAGCACGGGTCAAATTCCACTTCGCCGCCAACGGTTGGCACGCCGAAGGCATTGCCATAGCCGCCGACACCGGCCACGACGCCCGAGACCAAATGCTTGGTTTTCGGATGTGACGGCGCGCCGAAGCGCAGGGCGTTCATCGTGGCAATCGGGCGTGCGCCCATGGTGAACACGTCGCGCAAGATACCGCCGACGCCTGTCGTCGCGCCTTGATAAGGCTCGATATAGGATGGGTGGTTGTGGCTCTCCATTTTGAAAACCACGCAATCGCCATCGCCAATATCGACGACGCCGGCGTTTTCACCCGGACCTTGCAACACGCGCGGGCCGGTGGTTGGCAGGGTCTTCAGCCATTTCTTCGAGCTCTTGTAGGAGCAGTGCTCGTTCCACATGGCCGAGAAAATGCCGAGCTCTGTGTAGCTTGGCTCACGGCCGATCAAGCCAAGAATGCGCTGGTATTCGTCCGGCTTCAGGCCATGAGCGGCGATGAGTTCGGGGGTGATGGGATGCGTGTTGCGGATGGTCATGGTGCCTTTCAAGCGGTGCACCCGCTGCCGCCTGAAGCCCAGCGCGAGACGTCGGCATTGATGCGCGGAGCCAGCGGAGTTTGAGCGAGGGGACCGAAGGTTTGCGTCGATCTGCCGGAGGCGGTGATGACCAATTGCGGCAGCGATTGCGGCTTGCCTTTCGGGATCATCAGAATGCGCGGCGTGCCAGTCGTGTCCAGCTCGGGAATGAGGCCATACGCCTTGAAAGCCTTGTCGCCCATCCAGCATTCATGCGCTTTGGTGTTGACGCGCTGAAGGGCGGAGATTGCTTGCGCGTGGGCGGAGGGGGCTGGCATGGACGGGCGGTTTGGCTTGGTCTCGCAGGCGGTGAGGGCAAACCCGGCGGCGATGTAGATAAGGATATTTTTCATGCGGCCATTCCGAATGCGCTTTCGAATAGGCCGCGACCATCCGTCCCGCCATGCGCGGCTTCGATGAGGTTTTCCGGATGTGGCATCAGGCCAAGCACATTGCCTTTTTCGTTCATGATCCCGGCAATGTCATTGATTGAGCCGTTTGGATTGGTGCCTTCGGCATAGCGGAACACGACTTGGCCATTGCCTTCAAGGCGGGCCAAGGTTTCTGCATCTGTGAAGTAATTGCCATCGTGATGGGCGACGGGACAGCGGATAATTTCATTGAGTGTGTAGGCACGCGTGAACGCGGTGTTTGCATTGGCAACGGCGAGCTTTACTTCGCGGCAGACGAATTTTAACGAGGCATTGCGCATCAAAGCGCCGGGCAACATGCCTGCCTCAAGCATGATTTGGAAGCCATTGCAGACGCCGATGACCATGACGCCCTTGTCAGCTTTTTCTTTGACGACCCGCATGACCGGTGAACGCGCCGCGATGGCGCCGCAACGCAAATAATCACCATACGAAAAGCCACCGGGGATAACGATGAGATCGACATCTGGAATTTCGGTGTCGGTCTGCCAAGCGGTGATGGGCGCTTTACCGGATATCTTGGTCAGCGCCGCGATCATGTCGCGGTCGCGGTTGAGGCCGGGGAGGAGAATGACGGCGGATTTCATGCGGCTCTGCCTTCGCAAATGGTGCGTCCACCCGTGCCGTAAAGAGACGGGGCGCTAGGGTCAAGCAGGAATGGCGGGGATCAACGGGAAATCGGTCAATGAATTGCTTCGACGTGATAGGCAATGGCCCGGTGTTACGCCGGATCGCGCCGACTTGCATCCGGCTCGGAGTCGGCAAGATCAGGCATACTGAACATATGAACCGCGTAATTGTATTGTAACTCAAGGCCAAAAACGTTGCATGGAAAAGGGTCAAGGTGTCAGCGCGCAGCTCTACCTCAAGAATTCTGTTCCCTAGAACCCGAATTGATCGGATGCGGTGAGCACCGCTGAAAAGAGGAACCGGATTCATCGCCACCTCTACTATTCACACGACGGTGAAATTGACACTACCGACGATCCCCCATTTTTCCTTTGCGCTCTCCAGTTTGAATGATATAGACGCGCGACTTTCGGCCCGGCCGGATGTGCGGGTGTGGCGGAACTGGTAGACGCACTGGATTTAGGTTCCAGCGCCGTAAGGCGTGGAGGTTCGAGTCCTCTCACCCGCACCAGTCTGGCTCCAGACGGGTTGCATGATTTAAGAAGAGCGCGGGATTGCCGGGCACCCTTTTAAGGGCTGGCGCAAAGCGATGACATAAAAGGTTTTGGATATGCAGATTACCGAAGTTTTGAACGAAGGCCTGAAACGCGGCATTAAAGTCGTCGTACCGGTCAAGGACATGGAACAACGCCTGTCCGAAAAGCTGGCCGATGCGACCGGCAAGGTCAAAATCAACGGTTTCCGCCCGGGCAAAGTACCGGTTTCGCATGTCCGGAAAATGTACGGCAAATCTTTCATGGCTGAGCTCGTCAACGAGATTATCAATTCATCGGCAAAATCTATTCCGACTGAGCGCGGCGAAAAAGCTGCGATGCAGCCTGAAATCGAGATGACGGAAGACGAGCAGGAAGCCGGTCAGATCCTCGATGGCAAGGCCGACTTTGTTTTCTCGTTGAACTATGAAGTTCTGCCGAAGATTGAAATCGCCGATGTGACGTCCATTCAGATCACGCGCCCGATCGTCGATATTACTGCTGAAGAAGTTGAAGAGCAGGTCAAGAAAGTCGCTGATTCTGCCCGCACCTATCAGCCGAAAAAGGGCAAGGCCGTTAACGGCGACCGCGTCACGATTGATTACCTCGGCAAGGTGGACGGCGTCGCCTTTGATGGCGGCAAGGACGAAGACTCGAATCTGACGCTGGGTTCGAACTCGTTCATTCCGGGCTTTGAAGAGCAGTTGGTTGGCGTTAAGGCTGGCGATGAGAAGCAGATTAACGTCACGTTCCCAGCCGATTACGGCGCGGCGAACCTTTCCGGCAAGGCGGCGACTTTTGACATCAAGGTCAAAGAAGTCTCTGCGGCTGACGAACTTATAATCGATGATGAACTCGCCAAGAAACTCGGCATTGAATC
>JANOYJ010000552.1:0-1604 GCA_031428815.1 Phyllobacterium sp. | reverse complement strand
GTGCGGCGAAAGCCGTTGAGAACGCCATTCTTGAGGCGGGTGCGGACAATGTCGCGGCCTTTATCGGCGAGCCGATCATGGGCGCTGGAGGAGTGAAGATTCCACCAAAGAGTTATTGGCCGGAAATTCAGCGGATTTGCAAGAAATACGACATTTTGCTGATGCTGGACGAGGTGATTACCGGTTATGGGCGCACCGGCGCATGGTTTGGTTGCCAGTCCATGGGCATTGAACCGGATATGATTACGACGGCCAAAGCGCTGACCTCCGGTTATCTGCCGCTGTCAGCGCTGTTGGTATCCGATCGGGTCGCCAATGCTGTCGTCGAAAAAGGTGGTGAGTTTAATCACGGCTACACCTATTCCGGTCATCCGGTCTGCTGCGCCGTAGCTTTGGAAAACCTTGCCATAATCGAGCGCGAAGGGCTCGTGGATCGTGTCAAGAATGATACCGGACCCTATTTGAATCAAAGGCTTATGGAGGCGGTCTCCGGTCATGGGATTGTCGGTGAAGTGCGGACGTTCGGACTGTTGGGCGCGATTGAAATCGTCAAAGACAAGCAGACCAAAGAGCGGTTTTCGGAAGCGGAGGGCGCGGCCTATCTCGTGCGCGATCACGCGATCAAGCATGGCATGATGATGCGGGCGGTGGGCGATACGATGATCCTGTCACCGCCATTGATCTGGACCCGTGACACCGTTGATTTGGCGATTGGCCGCATAGTTAAGGCTCTGGACGGGGCGGAGAAGGAACTACGCGCAACGTCTTGATGCACAAACGAAAACTGCGTTCCTCTGATTGCTCACAGGAACGCAGTTCGCCAAAATACGCATGGCCTTCGCGAATACAAACGCGTGCGAAGGGTACTAAAGCTCCGGTACGCAATACCTGATCCGGAGCGTTGACGACGTTTGACCGCCGCCTTGCTCTCCCTTTTACAGGCACATCGTTACCGTGCGGTTATCGAGAACCTAAGCATTGGTTAATATAGCATTTTTTCTGAATTTTTTCGAAAAATGTGGCGTTTATTTTTTCGTACCGCGCAACATCGTGATGATCGCGCTGAAATCCAACGCGGAATTCCCGCTCGCATTGAATAGGGCGTAAAGCTGAGCGGCAAGATTGCCGAGCGGGGTTATGGCTTGGGTTTTTTGTGCCTCATTTTGCGCGAGCTTCAGGTCTTTTGACATCAGAGCGGATGTAAAACCCGGTTTGAAGTCGAAATTTGCGGGAGACGAAGGAACTGGACCCGGCACCGGGCAATATTTTAACAGCGAGCGGCTGAGACCGGCCTTGCTCGCCGCGACATCGAACAGCACCTGTTCAGACAAGCCGAGTTTTTCCGCGAGCAGGAAGGCTTCAGAGACACCGAGCATCGATATGCCGAGCATTAAATTGTTACATATCTTGGCGGCTTGGCCAGCGCCATCATTGCCGCAATAGATAATGCGTTCTGACATGGCTTGTAGAACGGGCGCTGCGCGTTCGAACGCGTTGTTGGAACCACCGACCATAAAAGTCAGGGTGGCGGCTTTCGCTCCTGCCACGCCGCCGGAAACGGGGGAATCGACTGATGCGTGGTTATAATCGGCGGCGATCTTGTG
>JANOYJ010000551.1:0-7445 GCA_031428815.1 Phyllobacterium sp. | reverse complement strand
AGAAACATCAGCGCGCCAATACCAAAGAAATATCCAAGAAGACGAATCATACTATCCCCGTTCACCGGTCATTCCGGCGCGGCCGCTATCAAAAGTTGATAACGCGCCTTGCGTTAGCACGTTTTGGCATCAATCGACATTGCCAAGAGCGTGACTCGTCAAATGCTATGGTCAAAAATTGCGGCGAAGAAATGGACATTATGTCGGTGTAATTCCTAACGTTCGGTCTCACTGTCCTGCGCTCCCCTGCCTTTGATGGGAAGCCGCAAAAGCCTCGATTGCTGTGACGAGAAGTGTGGCGGCTTGTGTGCGCCATTTCGGGTCCGTCAACAGCCGCTCGTCTTCCTGATTCGACAAGTAACCGAGTTCAACCAGAATGGAAGGCACGTCCGGTGCTTTCAACACAAGAAAACCGGCGGAACGGTGTGGATTATTAATCAGACGAATTTTACCTTCAAATGCATCGACAACGGTTCTTGCAAGATTGATTGAAAAATTTTGTGTTTCGCGCCGCATCAAGTCGATGAGAATATCCGACACCTCAGTATTGGCACTCTCGACGGTGAGCCCGGCCAGCGCATCCGATAGATTTTCATTGCTTGCCACTGCCTGCGCAACCTCGTCCGACGCTTTTTCTGAAATTGTATAAACCGTCGCGCCGCGCAGACCATGCATCCGTATCGTGTCGGCGTGAACAGCGATAAAAATATCGGCTTCGTTTTGCCGGGCAATCCGGACCCGCTCCCCGAGGGGGAGAAAAACGTCCGTATCACGGGTTAAAATCACACGAAGTGTAGGATTAGCCTGCAAAAGGCCCTGTAGCTCTTTTGCAAAGGCCAGCGTGACATCTTTTTCCTGCGTTCCAGACGTGCCACGGGCACCCCCGTCAATTCCGCCATGGCCCGCGTCCAACACCACGGTAAAAGGCTTAGGAACACCCGGCAACGATTTACCTATCCTATCGCCCTTCGCCGCCATAGCGGTCGCACCCGTTCGCTCTGCTTCTTGGTCGAGGAGTTTCTCGAAAGCGGTGTTGCTGGAGGCTGAAAGGTCGATCACCAAGTTCCAAGTGCCGGCGGCTTCGTCTTTTCGAACGTCAAAAAGGTCAAGAGCGAACGGCCCTTTGGCCGTGAGTACGATTCGAGATTTTCCCTCTTGCATCAGGCCGTAACGGATATCGGAAATGAGACCACGCACTGCCGGTCCTTGTCCCGGAAATCCAAAACTGGTTTCCGGCAGGTCAATCACAAGCCGGTAGGGGTTGGAAATGATGATCCGGGACAGCTGCGGCTCACGGTCAAATTTGAATAGGGCGCGAACACGCAGTTCGTCGCCGGCCATCTCCCCGCTCTTCGCAACGAGCGGAGTCCCAGACGGAGTTTGGGCGCGGGAGGAACCCGTTTCGAAAGTGATTAAACACACAAAGACGAGAAAAAACAACGGAAAACAGGCGAATGCTGAAGAAAGACATGAGAACCATGCCTGCCCTGATCGTGGCAGTTGCCCCGTCGCAGTCGTTTGAAATCCGCTCATTTAACTACCAAGAATGCCCTATTGGCCGATTAATAAAGGGTAACGGCTCATGGTTAAACAAATCTTTCTGTTCTGCCTAGTTTTACCGCAACTCTCATTCCCCAAATGGCATCTTGCCTCTTTATGTCGCAACCCATACAAGCGTTGTTGGAGCGTCCCGGATTAACCGGCTAATTCTCGCGCCTGAGACCGATTTGCGCCATAGATACGCGAACAGGTTGCAGCAAGCGATGAAAATTGTTGGACCTTTTCACCGGAGATTATCCACAAATTCTCTCGAAACCGGGAATTGCTGGTTTTGAAGTTAATAGGCGCGAGTATCGCGCCGACACTTTTGTGTATCGTTGGCCCTTTTCGGGCTTTTTTGAGGTTATTCGTACGTCGTGGACACTTTATTAGCGACAACCCATCTGCACATCGGACTGACCCGCGTGTATCGCGGCTCGGCCGGGCAGATTGTTTGCCGTGCCAAGCGTATGAATTCATTTACATCCAGCCGTCCAGACCGCTTTTCCATCGCTGCGCGTAGCGTTCGCCGCGATCTGAAGGCCTCTCACCCGGCTGAGGGGATTTTCCATTATGGCGAACAAAATGCTAATCGACGCCTCCCACCCGGAGGAGACACGCGTCGTTGTGGTTCGGGGCAACCGGATCGAAGAATTCGACTTTGAGTCGGAACATAAAAAACAAATCAGAGGCAATATCTATCTCGCCCGCGTCACGCGGGTGGAGCCGTCTTTGCAAGCCGCTTTCGTCGAGTATGGCGGCAACCGCCATGGCTTCTTAGCCTTCAGCGAAATTCATCCTGATTATTATCAGATCCCTTTCGCGGATCGTCAGGCGCTGCTTGATGCAGAAGCCGCCGAGCATGCCGAAGAAGATGAAGATGATGAAAAGCCGGTGGCCCGTCGCGCTGAGCGCAGCGGTCGTGATGATCGCAACGGGCGAGATGGTAATCGACGTCGCGGGCGCCGTGATCGGAATTCAGAAAGTCCGATTGTAGAGGACGCGACTGCGGCCATCGAAGAAACCGCTGCGCCGCTTGGCGAGATTGAACATGTCAGCGAGGCTGTGACAGCGCTTGATGATGATGTTGTGTCAGTCCAGAATCAAAATGAAGACACCTCTGTAACGTCTGAAACCGACGACAGCGATCCGACGACTATGGCAATGTCAGTTGATGCTGATGTCATTTCTGAAGATGTTGACGAAGCAGACGCAAAACATGTGCCGGAATCGTCCGGGGACACTGACTCTGACAATGCGCCGTCGGATGAAAGCCACGACGACGATCATTCGACGACTGAGCAGATCGAAGACCCGGAAATCATCGAATCCGTTGGCGCGGGTGCTGATGATTCAATGGAAGAAATGCGGCAAGGCCGCCGTACGGTGCGCCGTCAGTATAAGATCCAGGAAGTCATCAAGCGCCGTCAGGTGCTTTTGGTGCAAGTCGTCAAGGAGGAGCGTGGCAATAAGGGCGCGGCTCTGACAACTTATCTGTCGCTTGCCGGTCGTTATTCGGTATTGATGCCCAATACGGGACGTGGCGGCGGCATTTCGCGCAAGATTACTTCTATTCAGGATCGCAAGCGTCTCAAGGACGTGGTGAAGGATCTTGATGTGCCGCAGGGCATGGGTGTGATCCTGCGTACGGCCGGTGCCAATCGCACTAAGGCTGAGATCAAGCGCGACTATGAGTATCTGATGCGCATGTGGGAAACAGTGCGGACACTGACCCTGCAATCACAGGCCCCTACTCTCGTCTATGAGGAAGGCAGCCTGATTAAGCGCTCGATCCGAGATCTTTATAACAAGGATATTTCGGAGATTTCGGTTTCAGGCGAAAACGGATACCGCGAAGCAAAAGACTTTATGCGCATGTTGATGCCGAGCCATGCGAAAATGGTGCAGCCGTATCGCGACAGCACACCGATTTTTGCCAAGGCCGGCATTGAATCGCAACTTGACAGGATGTTGCAGCCGCAGGTGACCCTGAAATCCGGTGGTTATATCATTATCAACCAGACCGAAGCACTGGTCGCGGTGGATGTGAACTCCGGCCGCTCGACACGCGAGCATTCGATTGAAGACACCGCGCTGCAAACCAATCTTGAAGCGTCAGAAGAAGTTGCGCGTCAATTGCGGCTGCGCGATTTGGCCGGTCTCATCGTGATCGATTTCATCGACATGGAAGAGAACCGCAATAATCGTGCCGTGGAAAAGCGATTGAAAGATTGCCTGAAAAATGATCGCGCCCGCATACAAGTCGGTCGTATTTCGCATTTCGGCCTAATGGAAATGTCGCGTCAGCGCATACGCACATCAGTGCTGGAAAGCACAACACAGGTCTGCCCGCAATGTGGCGGTGTCGGCCACGTTCGCTCGCCGTCGTCGATCAGTCTGCATATTATTCGTTCAATTGAAGAATATCTGCTGCGTGAATCGGGTTTTGACATTGTCGTCCGCACACCGACCGGTTCGGCGCTTTATGTGCTTAACCATAAGCGTGAGACCCTTTCGGACTTGGAAAACCGTTTTGGCGTCAACATTTCAATTGAAGCCGACGAATCTGTCGGCGCTTTGCATTTGGCCATAGATAAGGGCGCGGTATCGACCCGCGTTCCGATGGCACCGAAGCCGAGCGCTTTGCCGGACTTTGACGAAAACGATCCTGATGTTCCCATGGAGGATGAGGAGATCGACGATGTCATTGATGAAAACGATGACGATGAAAACGGCGGTTCAGAAGAAGCGACAACGGGCGAGCCGCGTGACGCGGATGGCAAGCGGAGCAAGCGTCGCCGTCGTCGTCGCGGTCGTGGCCGCGATGGCGAGAGCGATGGCCAGCGTCCTGCCAATGGCGAGATATCAGCCGATGGCGACGTAGTAGCCTCCGATGCGGACGGCGAAGAGGAGCCTAACGGCACAAGCGCCGAACCTTCCGATAAGGGCGATGGCGACCGCAAGAAGCGCCGTCGTGGCCGCCGTGGCGGTCGTCGCACGCGCAATGAAGATGGTTCGGAAAATACGGTCGAGACAGTTGATAGTGTGCAGGACGAGGCTGGCGATACCGTCGCATCCGCTGAAGCTGTTGAAACAGTTGCGGGCGAAGTGGCTCCCGTTGAACCTGCGGCTGAAGAAGTTGTCAAACCAAAGCGCAGCCGCGCCAAGAAGCCAAAGGCTGAAGCAGTAGAGGCCATAACTGCGGAGGCGGCACCTGCGACCGAAGTCGAGGTTGCTGAGGTCAAGCCTGAGAAGAAGACCCGAGCGCGTCGCTCCTCGGTGGCCGTGGATGATAAGTCTGACTTGGCGGTCTCCTCCTCGGAGCCTGTCGTTTCCGAGACTGCGCCGGAAACAGCGGATGCTGAGGCCAAGCCGCGCAAAGGCGGCTGGTGGCAGCGCAAGGGATTTTTCTGATAAAAGACTCTTCCGACACTGAATGAAAAAAGCCGGATGAAAGTCCGGCTTTTCTTTGACCTCTCGCGGCCAGACGCCGTCCGTCAGAGCCGTCCGTCAGGACTTGGCAGTGGTGCGGAAGACGGGAGCAACCAAGGCACCATGGGCAATGTCGGGCGGGGTGATGACTTCATCGAGGTTGTTTGGCACGTCGCGTGGATCAACACCAATATCTAACAGAAGGTAATCGGGCAAATTTTGTAACCCGGTAAGCGAACGCACCATGGAGTTCTTGCGAGCGAAGAGCTGCGCAACCAGCACAAAGAGGTGGGAGGCAATCGGAGCGGGAGCGAGAGCGATGGCGGACATGGGAGGTCTCCTAGGAATTCTATCAAGTTCTACTTGATGTTCGTTTAGTGTCCTCATAGTGACGCATTGACAAAAAAGGGGGAAACGAATAGTTCTTTCTCTATTAGCAAATTTTTCTTGAAGATAAATGCGTCTCATACCCGGCACCCGCGCCTTACGCACACTGTTGGCGGCAGGCCGTCACCTCAACTTCACCCGTGCGGCGGATGAACTTGGCTTGACGCCAGCTGCTGTCAGCTTTCAAATCAAAGAGATTGAGGAACAGCTTGGCATGAAGCTTTTTGTGCGCACCAGCCGGTCCATCCGTTTGACCGAGGCTGGTACCATTTTATTCGATGCATCCGCTGATGCGCTCGAACTGATTAATCGTGCGGTTTCAAAGGCGCGCAAAGCGACTCGCGGGACGGCTCAGTTAAAAGTAACCGTCGATCCTCAATTCGCGACAAAATGGCTGATGCGGCGCGTGGAGCGCTTCCGTAAAATACATTCTGGAATAGAGCTTCGGTTCGACATTTCCTATGAGGTGCGCGATTTTGATCTGGATGACATCGACATCGCAATCCGTTTTGGCGCGGGCAAATATCCGGGCCTGAGCGCCCACCGTCTGTTCGACAACATTATAGTGCCGGTATGCAGCCCGCGCCTATTGGAATCCGGCAAGCCACTCAAGGAACCGCACGACTTGCTGCATCATACTCTCGCTCACATTGAATGGTCACGCCAAGGCGTAACCTGGCCAAACTGGCGGATGTGGATGGCGGCAGCTGGAATCACCGATTTTGACGACAGCAATACAATCGTTTTCGGGACAGGATCTGAGGCGGTTGATGCGGCGATGGCGGGAAATGCCGTGGCGCTGGCGGACTTTGCCATGGTTGCCAACGATCTATCCGAGGGGCGGTTAGTCCGGCCATTCGAATTGAGCATAAAGGCCGGGCCTGAATTTGCCTATTTTGTTGTTTATCCGACCGAGGCTGCATTGGACCCGCGCATTATCGCCTTCCGGGACTGGATTCTCAACGAAACTGCTGAACCGGAGTTGTAACCGTTATAACAGCCATTTCTCAATCCGGTCCAAAGCCTCAACCATCTCCTTTGCCGGTCCCGCATAAGACAGCCGCATGTAACGTTGGCCATTCACCGGGTCGAAGTCATGGCCTGGCGTGGCGGCGACGAATGTTTCCGCCAGCATTCTCTTTGCGAAGGTCATCGAGTCGTTTGTGTGCTTACTGACATCGCACCAAGCGTAAAAGGCGCCGTCCATGCTTGCGGCGAGATCAAAGCCGAAGCGCGGCAAGCGCTGAGCCAGGATCAGGCGGCTCTGGGCATAGCGTGATTTCACAGCCTCAAGTTCACTGGTTCCCGAAAACGCTTCAATCGCGGCGATTTGCGAGAGTTCCGGCGCAGAAATGTAGAGGCTTTGCGCGATACGATCCACGGGGCGGACAAGATGCTTCGGCAAAATCATCCAACCAATACGCCAACCTGTCATGCAATAGTATTTCGAGAAGGAATTGATGACGGTGACATCATCACTCACCGACAATGCTGTCGTGTCTGAGCCGACATGCGACAGCCGATGGTAGATCTCGTCTGAAATGACCGAGATTCCAAGCGACTGTGCGGTAAGAACCACCTTTTGCATATCCTCGAACGGCAAAACTGATCCAGTCGGGTTGGCAGGGCTGGCGAAGAGTAAGCCTCTGAGCGGGGTCTTGCGATGAATGTCGGCAAGGCGTTCGCCCGTCAGATCGCCCTCACCCGGCCCAACTGGAATTTCTATAACCTCAATGCCGAGCGCGGTCATAATATTGCGATAGGCCGGATAGCCGGGGCGCGTGATTGCCACGCGGTCACCGACATCGAAGAGGGCAAGAAACGCGAGATTGAAGCCAGATGATGACCCCGTGGTGACCGCGACGCGTTCCGGCTCGACTTGGATGGAGTAGTGGTCGGCATAGAACTGCGCAATGCGGTGGCGCAACGCTTCTGTACCGAGCGCATTGGTATAGCCGATACGACCGTTTTCCAGCGCCCGCTTTGCTGCCTCCAGCGCGGACTTTGGTGCGGGGTCGGACGGTTGGCCCAAGGCCATAGATATGACTGGTTTGCCCAAGGCTGCCAATACCCATAACCCACACTGC
>JANOYJ010000550.1:0-1532 GCA_031428815.1 Phyllobacterium sp. | reverse complement strand
CGGACAATTGCCCCGCCAACATTCGTTTTGAGCGCGCCCTTATGTCGAATTCGTCAAAAGCATGGTCAAGCGCCGACCACTCCTTGGTGCCGTCCATGACCATGCCTCGGCTGAACTTTTCGGTCGAGGCCAAGGTAAGGTTCATACGCAAATCCTGCATCAGCAAAAGTCCTTTGCCTTTGCGATCCTCGCTCAGATAAACCACACCCGCATCCATCCCTTCACGGGCATTGGTGAGCTTTCGGGCATTGCCGTCGACCTTAACGTCGCCATTACCCGGACGGAGGCCGAGGATGCCCTCAAATAATTCCGTTCGCCCTGCTCCGACCAGACCCGCAAATCCCAAAATCTCGCCGAAACGAAGGGTAAAGCCCGCCTCGCTGGCGAAGCCCGGCACGTTGAAGTGTGCGACTTCCAAGGCGAGCTTACCGGCGGGCGCAGCGCCTTTCGGCGGATAGAGCTTGCTCATGTCGCGGCCCACCATGAGTTTGGCCATATCGACCGGCTCAAGATTGGCGGCGGCTTGGGTTGAGATCAGTTTTCCATCGCGCAGCACGGTAATCGTATCGGCGATTTCTTTCACTTCTTGCAAGCGATGCGAGATGAATAGAACCGCGCATCCCTTTGCTTTGATAGCGTTTATCACCAAAATGAGCGCATCGGTTTCAACGGGCGTCAGCGAAGCAGTCGGCTCGTCGAAAATGACGATGCGATGCGGAACAGACAAAGCACGGGCGATTTGCACCAATTGGCGATGGGCGATCGAGAGCCGCTCAACAATCATCGTGGGGCTGATGTCAGCGCCCAATTCCGCAATGGCGTCCGCGGCACGGCGATTCATTTCCTTGTCATCGAGAAACAGTCCGCGCCGGATTTCTCGTCCGAGAAAGATGTTCTGCGCAACGGTCAAATGCGGTGCGAGGAGGATTTCCTGATGCACTAGCACGATGCCGTGCTTTTCGGCGTCGACCGGCCCGTTCAATACGAGCTTCTTACCGTCAATCTGCAACTCGCCCTTGGTGGGACGAAGATGTCCGCCGAGGATTTTCATCAGCGTGGACTTGCCTGCGCCATTCTCCCCAATGATGGCGTGCACTTCGCCGGCCCGGAAATCCACCGAAACATTGCTCAAAACCTCAACGCCGCCAAAGCTCATGCTGAGGCCAGACCCGCCAAATACCGGACCAGCGTCATCGGCTTGTACTTGGATGAGTGCCATCTGTAACGTTACCAAAACTGTTTGAGGCTTATTGACGCGAGGACCCCATCAAATCTGACTGCATGGTCAAATAATGAAGACAGGCGCGGTGGTGTCAAGTGGACTGCGCGGTAATATAATCGTTTATCGAAGAAAACTGGGAAAACGAAACTAGAGCACTGGCATCGTCAATCTGTGCCGATAGCGGTAAATGGCGAACAAGGGACTATTTTCCCTGCGCCTTGACCGACGTTGACCTTTCAGCGGCCATCTGATCGACGAAGCAGTTTCGAATCCTTTCGATCACCTTAGCGCTGCCTTCAAGTTCATACTT
>JANOYJ010000549.1:0-7403 GCA_031428815.1 Phyllobacterium sp. | reverse complement strand
TGGCTGAATACACCGGCGGACAAACCGAACTCGGTATCATTAGCCCGGGCTATGGCTTCCTCTTCATCCTCGAAGGTGAACACTGCCATGACCGGCCCGAAGATTTCCTCGCGGGCAATGCGCATATTGTCAGAGACGCCGGTGAAAATCGTCGGTTCGATCCAAGCGCCGTTTTCAAAGCCTTGAAGCCGTGGAATGCCGCCGCCATAGGCGAGATGTGCGCCTTCCTCTTGGCCGATCCTGATATAGCCAGCGACCTTGTCACGCTGCGTCATACTTACCATGGGTCCCATCTGGGTTTCAGGGTCCATCGGGTCGCCAATTTTGATTGCCTTGGTGCGCTCCAACAGGCGCTCGACAAAGCGGTCATGCAGGCCGCGTTGCACATAGACACGCGTGCCGTTGGAACAGACTTGGCCGGTCGAATAGAAATTCCCCAGCATCGCGCCGCCAATGGCGTTTTCGAGATCGGCGTCGTCGAAAATCACCAAAGGTGACTTTCCGCCAAGCTCCATCGTCGCATGCTTCATCTGCGCGCCCGCCATGGCAAGCACTTTCTGGCCGGTCGGCACAGAGCCAGTCAGCGAAATCTTGTCAATCAAAGGATGATTGACCAGCATCGTGCCGACATCGCCGCGCCCTTGAACAACGGAGAACAGACCGGCTGGCAGCCCTGCCTCCTCATAGACCTCCGCCAGCGCCAAAGCCGAGAGAGGCGTGTTTTCGGATGGTTTGAAAATGAACGCATTGCCCATGGCGAGCGCCGGGCCGGATTTCCACGCTGCACCCTGAATGGGATAGTTCCAAGCACCAATTCCGGCGCAAACGCCAATGGCTTCGCGCTTGGTATAGGCAAACGGCCCGCCGAGATCGATATGCTCGCCGTTAAACGCCGCAATCGCGCCGCCCATGAATTCCAGCGTGTCGGCGGCTGAGGCGGGGTCGGCGACAGTGGTTTCTTGGATCGCCTTGCCCGTATCCAGCGTCTCAATCTCAGAAATTTCTTGGTTTCGCGCCCGCAAAATATCCGCCGCTATGCGCAGAATCCGCCCGCGCTCGACCGCTTTCAGTGCCGCCCAAGCCGGTTGCGCCGCGCGGGCGGCATCGACGGCTCTGTCCACGATGGATTGGGTCGCGCAATGGAGACGCGCAATGACCTCGCCGGTCGCGGGGTAAATGCTTTCAAGCACCGCACCGGATGTGTCTTCGGTGAATTTTCCGCCGATGTAATGAGAGGCTTTAGGTTGGGCGCGCATGTGCTGGTCCTTATGAGAATAACTCTTCGTCGTTTTCCCAATCTCTCGCCCCGTGGACGACTCGAATGACATCTATGCCATCGTCGATGGGCTGGTAGAAAATGAGATGGCTGCCAACGGGCAAGGAACGGACACTTGGAAAGCGAGGCAGGGGGCACGAACCCATGCGCGGCATATCCGCAAGCAGGCGCATGGCGGCGACGAGGCGTTCGATATATGCGTCGGCGTTTGCGGGCGATTCGTCGGCTATCCAGTCATATATTTCGCTTAAGTCCTGCTCGACCCTCGGACGTCGGAGAATTAGGCTCATGCCGCGCGCGCCCGGCGCGCCTTAAACCTTGCAATCAATTCTTCCACTGACTCAAGCGGCTCTGGTTCACCGCTTGCCAAACCTTCCTCAACCGCCGCCTCAAGCCCTGCAACAAACGCCTTGTGCCTGTCCTCCCTCTCCTCAAGCAAGCGCAATCCCGCCCGCACGACCTCAGACACTCCTTGATAGCGGCCGCTGTTGACAAGGCCTTCGACAAATTCCTGCTGATGTCCGGTCAGCGAAATGCTGGGATTTCGGGACATGGCTGCCTCCATATTTTGTAGCTAATATTGCTACAAGCCTGCGCGTCGTCAAGAGATCAAACTATCTGTCGCTCGTCTCCCACCTCGGATTAATCCAAGGCTCCAAATTCGAACGCGGCAGGGGTTGCTTGCCCAAAATATGATCCGCCGCCTTTTCGCCCGTCATGATCGATGGCGCGTTGAGATTGCCATTGGTGACCTGCGGGAAAATTGATGAATCGGCAACGCGCAAGCCCTCAACGCCAATCACGCGGCATTCGGGGTCAACGACAGACATCGGGTCCTTCACCGATCCCATCTTGGCAGAGCCGCAGGGGTGATAGGCGCTCTCCACATGCTCTTTCAGGAACGCGTCGATCTCATCATCGGTTTGCACATGGGCGCCGGGTTGGATTTCCTCGCCGCGATAAGGCTCAAACGCTTTCTGGCCGAAGATTTCGCGCGTGAGGCGTACGCAATGGCGGAAATCCTTCCAGTCATCGGGATGCGACATGTAATTGAACAGAATTTTCGGACTGTCGTTCGGGTCCGCCGAGCGCAGCGTGATCTCGCCGCGGGACTTTGAGCGCATCGGCCCGACATGTGCCTGAAAGCCATGGCTTTTGGCCGCGACTTTCCCGTCATAGCGCACGGCGACGGGAATGAAGTGATACTGAATATCCGGGTAATCGACGCCGGGTGCAGAGCGCAGGAAGGCGCAGGACTCAAAATGGTTTGTCGCGCCGAGGCCGGTTTTGAAGAACAACCATTCCGCACCGATGAGTGCCTTGGAAAACATATTCATCTTGGAGTAGAGCGTGATCGGTTGCAGGCTCTTCTGCTGGATATAAACTTCCGCATGATCTTGCAGGTTTTTACCGACACCGAGGCGGTTGGCGACAACATCAATGCCAAGCCGTGATAATTCGGCGGCAGGGCCAATGCCGGAAAGCAGCAGCAGTTTCGGCGAATTGATTGACGACGCGGCGAGCACGACTTCGCGCCGCGCTTTGACCACTTCAATCCGCCCTTGCGCCTCAATCTCCACGCCCACCGCGCGTTGATTCTCGATGACAACGCGGCGCGCGAAGCCTTTGATGAGACTCAAATTTTTCCGCTTGAGGGCGGGACGCAGATACGCATTTGCCACTGACCAGCGGCGGCCATTGTGGATCGTATGTTCCATCGTGGCGAAGCCCTCTTGCTTCGCGCCGTTATAGTCCGCCGTTGTCTCAAACCCGGCCTGACGGCCCGCCTCAACAAAGGCATGATAGAGCGGATTGCGCTGCGCGCCTTTTTTTACATGCATAGGACCGGAATGCCCGCGCCAGCCTTCGTCGCCGCCTTCGACATTTTCCATGCGCTGAAAATAGGGCTGCACGTCTGCGAAGGACCAGCCCTGCGCGCCCATTTCTGACCAAGCATCGAAATCCCGCGCATGACCGCGCACATAGACCATGCCATTAATCGAGGACGAACCGCCGATGACTTTGCCGCGTGGTGTCGCGAGCCTCCGCCCGCCAAGATACGGTTCAGGCTCCGTCTCAAAACCCCAACTATAATGCGACATATTCATCGGGATCGACAAGGCCGAGGGCATTTGGATGAGCGGACCTATGTCCGTGCCGCCATATTCAATCACGACCACCGAGTGCTTCCCGTCCTCAGACAGGCGGTAGGCCAATGCCGCACCCGCCGAACCGGAACCGACAACAACGAAATCGGCTTCAAGCGTCGTGGGCAGGTCAGAAAAATGCTTGCCCGCGCTCATTCGCCCCTCGGGAAACGTGCATTTTCTTCCAAGACATTCAAATCCATATGATTACGCATATAGCGCTCGGACGCCTTTTGCAGCGGCTGGTAGTCCCACGGATAATAAGCGCCGTTGCGCAACGCTTCATAGACGACCCAGCGCCGCGCTTGGCTTTCCCGCACGGCTTTATCGAACGCCGCCATATCCCAGCGCGGTCTAATCTTACTCATGAAACCATTCACCAAAAGGGAATAGCTCGTGTCCTTTGCCAAGTTTTTTAGCTCGTCCGGATCATTGTCGAGAAGATAGAGCTGCGGCGCATCGCTTTCGCAATGTATGAATTTGTAAGGGCCTTCGCGCAAACAAACGAGCGGCGAAATTGAGCCTTCAGCGGCATATTCCATAGGCACCGCTTGACTACGCGGCGAACCAGTCGCTATCGGCAGAAGGCTTTCGCCATCCGTCCAAGGCGCGATCTCAGACAGATCGATCTCTGCCAAAGCACCAAGCGTCGGATTAATGTCAAGGGTGGAGACCGGCTCGGTGATCAAGGCGGGTGCAATACCCGGACCCGCCATCATCAAGGGAACGCGGGCGGAACCTTCGAAAAAATTCATCTTGAACCAAAGGCCGCGCTCTCCGAGCATATCGCCATGGTCGGATGTGAACACGATGACCGTGTCATCCAACATGCGCGTATCGGTCAACACCTGCAACAGCTCACCCAGCTTATCGTCGATGTAGCTGATATTAGCAAAATAGCCCTGACGGGCGCTTCGGATATGATCGCGCGTAATATCAAATTTCGTGTAGTCGCAGGCTTCCAACAAACGCTGCGAATGCGCGTCCTGTTGCTTGAACGGGATGTCGCCGACTGTCGGATCGAGCGCCGCGCAATTCTCATAGAGATCCCAATATTTGCGGCGGGCCACATAAGGGTCATGCGGATGCGAGAAGGAGACGGTTAAGCACCAAGGTCGCGTCTCTTCAGATGTGGATGTACGGGATAGCTGATAAAGCTTTTGACAGGCGGCAAAGCCGACCTCGTCGTCATACTCCATCTGGTTGGTGATCTCGGCAACACCCGCGCCGGTCACCGATCCGAGATTGTGATACCACCAGTCAATCCGCTCGCCCGGCTTGCGATAATCCGGCGTCCAGCCAAAGTCAGCCGGATAAATGTCGGTCGTCAACCGCTCTTCAAACCCGTGCATCTGGTCCGGCCCGACAAAATGCATCTTGCCGGAAAGGCAGGTCTGATAGCCCGCGCGGCGCAGATGATGCGCATAGGTCGGAATGTCAGAGGCGAATTCAGCCGCATTGTCATAGACCCGAGTACGCG
The DNA here is from genome assembly GCA_031428815.1 of Phyllobacterium sp. Classification (GTDB taxonomy): domain Bacteria; phylum Pseudomonadota; class Alphaproteobacteria; order Rhizobiales; family Rhizobiaceae; genus JANOYJ01. The sequence goes on along the minus strand of JANOYJ010000549.1, from coordinate 2,500 downwards.
ACGGCAATTGGCCCGACATGAACGAGGCGCGGGCAGGGGCGCACAGCGGCGAAGCGGTATAGGCATTGGCGAAACGGGCCGAGCGGGCGGCAAGCGCCTTTAGGTGCGGCGCATGCAAAAACGCTGCCGGTCCGTCAGGAAACAGCGTGCCGTTGAACTGATCGGCCATGACGACGAGTATATTAGGACGTTTTTGGATCAAGATTGAATTTTCTCACTCTGCGCACTGGACACTTTAGGCGAATACAGCGAACCTCCCGTTCGTGCAAACCGGCAGGTTCTGTCGCGTCTGCGCCAATGAATGAACCTTGGGAGAGAATATGTCCAATCCGGTTTTGGTGGAAGTCATCCGTGGCAGCGAAGTCGAAAGCCGGCATCGCGGTGCGGTGGCGGTGTTTGATGCCTATGGCAAATCCGTAATGGCGCTGGGCGATGTTGACCGCCCGATCTTTCCGCGTTCCGCCGTCAAAGCCATCCAGGCGCTGCCGCTGTTGGAAAGCGGCGCAGCCGATAGTTACAGCTTCACCACCAAGGAACTCGCTCTCTCCTGCGCCTCGCATTCAGGCGAAGAAGGTCATGTGGAAACAGCACTCGGCATGTTAAAAAAGGCAGGCAAGACGGGCGGCGATCTGGAGTGCGGGGCACACTGGCCGTTTGAGCAGCCGGTCTTGATCGCAATGGCAGCTTCCGGCAAGAAACCAACTGCCGCGCATAATAATTGTTCCGGCAAACATGCCGGGTTCATTTGCACCGCCTGCCATGAAGGCATTGATCCCGTCGGCTATGTCGGCCAAGGCCATCAGATTCAACAAAATGTCCGCCTTGCCATGCAGGAGATCACCGGATTTCCGCATGATGTTGATCATTACGGCACGGATGGCTGCTCGATCCCAACCTACTTGGTGCCGCTCAAAAACCTTGCCCAAGGTTTTGCCAAAATGGCAACCGGCAAAGGCCTCGCCCCCCTCCGCGCCAAAGCCGCCAAACGCCTGATGGACGCTTGCATGGCGGAACCTTGGCATGTCGCTGGAACCGGCCGCGCAGACACGACATTGATGGAAATCGGCAAGGGACGCGTCTTTGTCAAAGTGGGTGCCGAAGGCGTCTATTGCGGCGCGATCCCGGAACTCGGCCTCGGCATCGCACTTAAATCCGACGACGGCTCCGAACGCGCCGCCATCAGCATGGTCGCCGGAGTCTTGGCAAAGCTGCTCAAAGGGGATGCGGACCTCTCTGAAAAATATCGTGAGGCAGCCAAACACCGCAATAAGAACTGGAACGGGATGATTGTCGGAAAGGTGAGGGCGGCGGGGGAATTGGGGTGACGCTTGATGTCGGTACTGGCAGCTGAAGAACGTCAGCTTGGACCAAAGTGAGTCCCAGCAGAATCCAACGCAACAATTGCATGCACTAGGAGGGGCGTTCTACGGCGTTCTGGGTCAGCCGATTAGGAGTGGCGAAGAAGATCTCTACGGGTGGTGATATTGGCCGGTGCCTCTGGCCGACGACCACACCGGTTAATGTTCCCTTGTATTTTGCGGCGGCAATCGCACTTTTATTCTGCCAGATCTCGACCGGATGCTCGACGATATAGTGGATCACATCTACATAGGAGCAAACGACCCCGTTTTTGTTGGTGAAATCAACGGCCGTGCTCGCGGTCAGGCCTTGGCTCATAAAACCTAGTGCGTCATCGATCTGTTCCTCTGTATTGCAGAACAAACCCTGAAGCAGGATTTCCCGTTCCGCTGCCTCGATCGGAGTGTAAGATATGAACGCGAGGCAAGCGGCGAGTGGAATTACGATTCTTTCGGTTTGGCGGCGCATGATGTTCCACCTTGGCCAGATAGATTTATTAGCGAATCTTGGCACTGATTTCTTGGCCAAGTGACGAATGTCAGGCGATTATTTCCCGAAATTCAAACGAAAATTTGCTGACAGAAAACGCCGACAAAGAGCATCAAAAAGTGTATTGATCTGTAGGATGTAAGTTCGACCTCGATGCTGAAAGGCGGGATGGGCGTGGCACCGAAAAGTACTTTTGTCATAAATGACATCATTGCCGACATGGGCAAAGAGACGCTGTGTGCCAACGACGGCGCGACGATTATTCTGCGACCGCAGGCCTTTGCGACATTCCGCTTTCTGATCACCAATGCCAACAGGTTGGTGACCAAAGACGAACTTATTCAGGCGGTATGGCGCGGGATCTCCGTCACGGACGACAGTCTGGTCCAATGCATTCATGAAATCAGACGAGCCCTGAACGATGACGCACATAATGTGCTGCAGACAGTGACGAGACGTGGCTACCGCCTCCTTCTCCCCGAGCCAAGCAATCCAAGCCCGATCCGCGGGGCTTCGATAGCGGTTTTGCCTTTCACGAATTTAAGTGAGGGTTCCGAACAAGACTACTTCACAGATGGCCTTGTAGAGGATGTGATTGCCAGCCTGTCAAAAATCCCCGGCCTCTTCGTCATCGCCCGCAACTCGTCTTTCG
>JANOYJ010000548.1:0-4694 GCA_031428815.1 Phyllobacterium sp. | reverse complement strand
GATCGGCAAAAATATCTTACCGAGCCATGCCAGCTGGCTGGTGCGGCTGGCATTTTTGCGGATGATTGTTTTGTCGGTCTCGGCCACCATACAGGCTATATAGTTCAGGCCTCGCTGAAACGATAGCCAACCCCGTACAACGTTTCGATCATGTCGAAATTATCGTCCGTCGCTTTGAACTTTTTGCGCAAGCGTTTGATATGGCTGTCGATGGTGCGGTCATCGACATAGACCTGATCGTCATAGGCCGCATCCATCAAGGCATCCCGGCTTTTAACGACACCGGGGCGCTGCGCCAAAGCATGAAGGATCAGAAATTCTGTCACCGTCAGGGTCACAGGTTGACCGGACCACGTGCAGGTATGGCGCTCTTGATCCATGACCAATTGGCCGCGCTCAATGGTATTGGACGGCTGGCCATTGGATTTGCCGGAAGCGGCGGCATCGCGGGCTTGCGCACGACGAAGAACCGCTTTGACGCGTTCCACCAAGAGGCGCTGCGAGAACGGCTTGGTGATGAAATCATCCGCACCCATTTTCAGGCCGAACAATTCGTCGATTTCCTCGTCCTTGGATGTCAGGAAAATCACCGGCATGTCGGACTTCTGGCGCAAGCGACGCAGCAATTCCATACCATCCATGCGGGGCATTTTAATATCGAAAATCGCGAGATTCGGCGGACGTGCGGACAGGCCTTCAAGGGCGGAGGCACCATCAGTATAGGTCTCGACCCGGTAACCTTCGGATTCAAGGGCGATGGAAACGGAGGTCAAGATGTTGCGATCGTCATCGACCAAGGCGATCGTCGTCATGCCGGTAGGCTCCTTCATATTACCCGCGTCCTTTATTGTTTCCAATGGATGCGGCAATGGCGGACAAATGTGGCACAAAATATGGCGCAGGTCGAATGCCCGTCTGCCGATCCTAAAGGCGTTTGAGTAATCGTTAAGCATGATGACCTTGATTTAAAACGATTGAACTCTTTTTAAAATCTTTAAATCGATTAAACATTTGATATGTCTATATTTTCCTGTCTTTAGGAACACAGGCTCCTCGGCTGTTTGAATTTGTTTAAAGAAGGATTAGTGCCATGATGAAAAGCGGATTGCGAAATCAAGCGTTTGACATTGATTCAATGGGCTTTGACGGTCTGGCACATGTGTTCTACAATTTGAGCGAACGTGAGCTGTGCAATATGGCGGTTTCGCGCGGCGAAGCGCGTCTGTCGGCGCATGGTGCTTTGGTGGCGATGACCGGTCAGCATACCGGGCGTTCAGCCAAGGATAAGTTCATCGTCGCGGACGATATGACCAATGATACGATCTGGTGGGATAATAATCGGAAGCTGGCACCCCAACATTTTGACCTGCTTTTGGCGGATATGCAGGCGCACGCCATGGGCCAGAATCTGTTCGTTCAGGATCTAATCGGTGGCGCAGATGCGAAGAACTCTTTGCCAACGCGCGTTATTACCGAGCTTGCCTGGCATTCCCTGTTCATCCGCAATCTGTTAATCCGGCCGGAACGAGAGACGTTGACCGATTTCGTGTCGCGCCTCACCATTATTGATCTGCCCTCGTTCAAGGCTGATCCCGCACGACATGGCACACGCAGCGAGACCGTGATCGCCGTCGATTTAACGCGGATGATCGTTTTGATCGCTGGAACATCCTATGCCGGCGAGATTAAAAAATCCGTCTTCACCGTGCTCAACTACCTGTTGCCAGAACGCGGCGTCATGCCGATGCACTGCTCGGCGAATGAGGGCAAAGCGGGTGATACCGCCGTGTTCTTCGGTCTGTCCGGTACCGGAAAAACCACACTTTCTGCCGATCCCTCACGCACGTTAATTGGTGATGACGAACATGGTTGGGGTCCAGATGGCGTGTTTAATTTTGAAGGCGGGTGCTACGCCAAGACGATACGCTTGTCGGCGGAAGCGGAGCCGGAGATTTTCGCCACCACGCGCCGTGCGGGGACTGTCCTAGAAAACGTGACGCTGGACAGCAATCTAGTGCCGGATTTCAACGATGCCAACGTCACAGAAAACACACGCTGCGCCTACCCCTTGCACTTCATTCCCAATGCCAGCGCCAGCGGCAAGGCCTCGCATCCGAAGAACATTATCATGCTGACGGCAGACGCGTTTGGCATCCTGCCGCCCATTGCCAAATTGACACCGGCGCAAGCAATGTATCATTTCCTTTCCGGTTACACGGCGAAAGTCGCGGGAACGGAAAAGGGCGTGACGGAACCGGAAGCAACATTCTCGACCTGTTTCGGTGCGCCTTTCATGCCGCGTCATCCGTCTGAATATGGCGATCTGTTGCGCAGCCTGATTGCCGCGCACAATGTTGATTGCTGGCTGGTCAATACCGGCTGGACCGGCGGCGCTTATGGTGTCGGCCAGCGCATGCCGATCAAAGCAACGCGGGCATTGCTTGCCGCAGCGCTCAATGGTTCGCTGAAAGATGCCGAGTTCCGCATGGACCCCAATTTCGGCTTCATGGTGCCGGTGGCTGTAGAAGGTGTGGATTGCGGCATTCTCGATCCGCGCTCGACATGGGCGGACAAGGACGCCTATGACGCCATGGCCAAACGGCTTGTGTCGATGTTCGTCAACAACTTCGAAAAGTTCGAAAGACATGTCGATGCCAAGGTGATGGACGCCGCGCCGCATTTGATGATTGCTGCTGAATAGAACCAACGGCCTATAGACACACACTTTCAAAGCCACCCGAAAGCCCGCCGTAATGGTGGGCTTTTTTTTGTGCTCTTATCGCCTATTCTAAGGACAAAGGAATCAGCCCATGGCCGACGACATCATTTTTGACGCGCGTGGCATTCTCGTGACTTTGGATATGGTGAGCGAGAAGTTCGTGCGTGCGCAAGGTCCGGGCGGGCAGAATGTCAACAAGGTCGCGACGGCAGTCGAATTGCGATTGGACACCAATGCGATTGAGATGAGCGATTTTGTGCGGGCGCGGTTGATTGAGATTGCCGGGCAACGGGCGACGAAGGACGGCGTGATTGTGCTTTTCTGTGACCGTTTCCGCACGCAAGAGCGCAACCGGCAGGATTCGCGCGAGCGGCTGGCAGGATTGCTCGAAAAAGCCTCCACCCCGCCGCCGCCGCCGCGCCGCAAGACCAAACCAACCAAGGGCGCGATTGAACGGCGGCTGACGGAAAAGAGCGGGCGCAGCACGATCAAGAAAAACCGTGGCAAGGTGGGAGACGAATAGATGCTCACTTTGCCAAGCGGCATCAAGCATTATCCATGCTTTCTCGATCGCGTGGCACAAGAAGCACTTGTCGAGGATATTCGCCGGATCGTCACGGAAGCGCCGTTGTATACCCCGGAAATGCCGCGCACCGGAAAGCCTATGTCCGTGAGGATGACCAATTGCGGGGCGCTCGGTTGGGTGACCGATAAGGAGCGCGGTTATCGCTATCAGGCGACGCATCCAGTATCGGGGCAGCCGTGGCCGCGAATGCCGCAATCACTCACGGCGCTATGGGATGAACTTTCGGGCTATGCGCATCCGGCCGAAGCTTGCCTCGTGAATTTCTATTCGACTGAGGCGAAGATGGGCTTGCATCAGGACCGCGATGAAAAAGATTTCGACGCTCCGGTTCTGTCGGTGTCCTTGGGCGATACCTGTCTGTTTCGCGTCGGTGGTGTAAAGCGTGAGGACAAAACGGTCTCGTTCCGCCTCGAAAGCGGCGACGTGGTTTTGATCGGCGGGGAGAGCCGCCTGGCCTTTCATGGTGTGGACAGGATTTATCCGGAAAGCTCGACGCTTTTGAAAAATGGCGGACGGATTAACGTGACGATGCGACGCGTGAACCGGGCGTAGGCATGGCATGGTGCGTCCTTCGAGACGCCGCTTTGCGGCTCCTCAGGATGAGGGAGTGGGTTGCGCTTCGCTGACTTCTTGTGCTGGCACACACCAACATCTCAAGCGAGTTCACCACGAAAGCCCCCACCTCCCTCATCCTGAGGAGGCCCGAAGGGCCGTCTCGAAGGATGCGTTCATTCACCCCGCGTGGACATAAATCTCCAAAAACATCAATTCTCCCAACAAAATCAACACCCAACAAAAATACCCATCCTCTTCTCGCAACTTCGTCCGATCATGCCACCAGTTTGTTTTGAAATGGATTTGCAATTCATGGACTGGGCTTTGGCCATCGACCGCAATCGCGACCAGCTGCTGCGCATCATCGCGGCACTGTTTGTCGTGGCCGGTCTGGCGGAGGGCAAAGTTGTGGCGGCGCTGCCACGTCACATCTATCGCGCCATGCTGCTTGTCTTGCGACCAGCCGAATCTGCGGTCCGGCGTCTTGTCATTATCGCGGCGCGCGGGCTCGTGTTGCAATTGCGTTCCAAGCGCTGTGCCCCTTGCGGCCCCATCCCGGGCAGGGGTGTCGAACGGACCCCAGCTTTTCTTCTCATCGATCCGCTCAAGCGTTTTGCACCCGACGCCCCGGTAATTATTGCGGGAGTCCTCGCGTCAGGTCCGTGGATACCGCGCATCAGCGTTCCAGGTCTGTACGATCCAGTCTTTGTTGCCTGTCGCATTCTGTCGGGCGAAGATCCCATCCGTGCAGAGCGTCTTTGCCGCCGTCTCATTGCGCTGAAGCGTGCGTTGGACAATCTGCCGCAACATGCGCGGCGGCTCGCGCGCTGGACG
>JANOYJ010000547.1:0-2339 GCA_031428815.1 Phyllobacterium sp. | reverse complement strand
CCCCAATTCACCCCGATGCGCACTGGCTTGTCATACTGGATCGCACGTTCGATGATTTCGGAAAATTGCTTGTCGCGCTTGTCTTTGAAGCCGACATTGCCGGGGTTAATCCGGTACTTCGCCAAAGCCTTGGCACAATCCGGATACTCTTTCAAAAGCGTATGCCCGATATAGTGAAAATCCCCGACAATCGGAACATCGACGCCGAGCCGGTCCAATCGCTCTTTAATGCGCGGCACGGCAGCGGCGGCTTCGTTGCGGTCGACGGTAATGCGCACAATCTCAGACCCGGCGCGATGTAAGGCCGCGACTTGGCGCACTGTGCCATCGATATCGGCGGTGTCGGTATTGGTCATGGACTGCACGACCACCGGCGTACCACCGCCAACGGTCACCCCGCCGACGTCAACCGGAACAGTCATGCGGCGCGGCAGGGGATCGGTCATAATCTCAAACGTCATGCGCTCACCCTGTATCTAAGCACCGTGTATTTCGGGCTGCCCCGCATATAGGCTTGCTGGCGGCAAGCGCAAGAAAAGACAGATCAACTCTTTGGATCAAGTCTGAAAAAAGTTAGGTCTTGCGTGGCATAATAAGGGAAAATCACAAAAACCATGATCGCTCCTATTCTATCCACCGACCGCCTGACATTGCGCCCCTACCGGCTCAGTGATTTTCAACGTTTGGCTGAAATTTACGAAAGTCCGCGTTCGCATTATATCGGCGGGCTTCGAAGCCGCGACAAAGCATGGCGTGACTTTGCTTCGGATGTCGGCCAATGGGTTTTGCTCGGCTTTGGTGGATGGGCAATCGAAGAACGCTCGAGCGGTGCCTATGTCGGCATTGTCGGGCTTAATTTCCCGGTAGAGTTTCCCGAGCGGGAACTCGGTTGGATTCTATGGGAGGAATTCGAAGGCAAGGGCTATGCGTTTGAAGCTGCATTGCCCGTAATTATGCGTTTGTTGTCCAGCAGTTTGATTCGCTGGTCAGCTATATCGATCCGGATAATAAACGTTCAATCAGGTTAGCGGAAAAGCTGGGAGCTGTTTCCGATCTATCGGCGGCGACGTCCAACAACGAGCCGTGCCTCGTTTATCGGCACAGAGCGGAAGCAATTCTCTAGATTTATTATGACGAGTTTAATATTATATCCTTAATACTACACCCGTCGTTCCACCATCATTTTCTTAATCTCTGCAATTGCCTTGGCGGGGTTCAGACCCTTCGGGCAGGTTTGCGTGCAATTCATGATCGTGTGGCAGCGGTAGAGGCGGAACGGGTCTTCCAAATTGTCGAGCCGCTCGCCCGTGGCTTCGTCGCGTGAATCGATGATCCAGCGATAGGCCTGCAGGAGCACGGCGGGGCCTAGATAGCGGTCGCCGTTCCACCAATAGCTGGGGCACGAGGTCGAGCAGCACGCGCACAGGATGCATTCATAGAGGCCGTCGATCTTCTCACGGTCGGCCTTGGATTGTTTCCACTCCGCTTGTGGTTCGGGCGACACGGTTTTCAACCAGGGCTCAATCGATGCATGTTGCGCGTAAAAATGCGTGAGGTCCGGCACCAAGTCTTTGACGACTTTCATATGCGGCAGCGGGTAAACTTTCACCGGCCCTGAAATCTCGTCCATGCCCTTGGTGCAGGCGAGCGTGTTGGTCCCGTCAATATTCATCGCGCAAGATCCGCAAATCCCCTCGCGGCACGAGCGGCGCAGGGTGAGCGTCGGATCGACCTTGTCCTTGATCCACAACAGCGCATCCAGCACCATCGGCCCGCAATCATCCATATCGACCTGATAGGTGTCGATGGACGGGTTTTTACCGTCGTCCGGCGACCAGCGGTAGATTTTGAACTCGCGAATATTTTTCGACGCGGGGCGCGGCCAGGATTTGCCGGGGCAGATTTGGGAGTTTTTGGGGAGGGTGAGTTCAACCATTTGGGAGTTCCGGTTTGGCTTGGGTCAATGCTGTGTGGTCTTCGAGATGCCGGATTGAATCGCCAAACCCGGCGGCAATACACTTCTTCAGGAAAACACTGTCTGTTTTCACCAAAACTGCATCGCCCTCCCGTTGGGCGACGGCAAGAAACATGCAGTCGTAGACTGAATGGTCCACTTTCTCTGCGAGTACGAAGCCTGCGTCCAGTAATTCGGCGCTTGGCACGATAAGGTCGAAGTATCTCGGCAATCGTACGAGTGATTCCGCCGCTTGACCCTGCGTTGTGTCTTTGGCCCGAACTTTGCGGCGAAGCACGTTGGCAACTTCCGGCAACGCAAGGTCGGGGCACACCAGCCGAACGCCCTTGTTCAAAAGCAGCAGTGCCTCCGCGTGGCCATCTTC
>JANOYJ010000546.1:0-4725 GCA_031428815.1 Phyllobacterium sp. | reverse complement strand
ATTCCATGATCGCAAGGGGCTGAAGTACATCGTGCTGGACATGGACAGCTCGGTCAGCCCGACCCATGGCGATCAGGAAGGCACAGCCTGGAACGGGCATTTCGATTGCAATTGCTATCACCCGAACTTCCTGTTCAACCAGTTCGGCATGCTGGAACGCTGCGCCCTGCGCAATGGCAACGTCCACAGTGCCGATGGCTGGAAGGACGTCCTCGACCCCGTCATCGCGCGGTATGCAATGCGCGACATTATGCGGTTCTTCCGCGCCGATGCCGCCTACACGATCCCGGCACTCTATGCGCGGCTGGAAAAGGCGGGCTATTTCTACGCTATCCGGCTGCCCGCCAACAGCGTCCTGCGCGAGAAGATCGCGCACCGGCTGACGCGGCCCGTGGGGCGACCGTCGCTGACCAAGGTCAAGCGGTTCTACGAGGATGTCCATTACCAGGCGCAATGCTGGGAGGACGAACGCCGCGTGATCGCCAAGATCGAATGGCACCCGGGCGAGCTCTTCCCCCGCGTGGGCTTCATCGTCAACAACCTGCCGATGGAACCCGACTGGGTGGTGCGGTTCTACAACCAGAGGGGCAACGCCGAGTAGCACATCAAGGAAGGCAAGTATGCCTTCCGCTGGACGCGGCTGTCGTGCCAGCGGTTCCGCGATAACGAGGTCCGGCTGCAGCTGCACGCGCTGGCCTACAACATGGCGACCTTCCTGCGCTGCATCGAACTGCCCGAAGCCATGGCCGACTGGTCGCTGACGAGCCTGCAGCTCAAGTTGATCAAGATCGGGGCCTGTGTCGTGCGCCACGCCCGCGCCATCACCTTCCAACTGGCCAAGGTCGCGGTCACCGGCGCGATGGTCCGAGCCATCCTTGCCGTCATCCACCGATTACGCGTGCCGCTGTCATGCGCGTGACCTCGAAATTGGCGAAAACCGAGCAAAAACGGCAAGACAGGTCTGTCGGTCATGCGACAAGAATGCTCCGACAGGTCACGATGAGGCCCGATCCGGACTCATCCTAGCGTTCTGATGAACGCCGCGCGCTGTCTGCGGCACGAAATACTTGATCGGCAGGCGAAAACAGGCGATCTTGAAGTCAAACGCAGTCCACTTGGGGAATGTCTGCTAAGAGAGGTGCAGTATGGTCGTTGATGGCGAAGGCCTATGCGGCTATCTCCGTTGGACCGCCGTTGTCGACGCAGCCTCAGCGGAAACCTGTAACTGCACGGACTGTCCGGTTCGGCGTTCCGGCTGAATGTGCCGGTAGTGAACGGCGAGTTTCGATTCCTCACCGGCACGCCGAGCACGTATGTCAAGACAGCCGCCAGCGGCAACCGGCGCGAGTTGGCCTTCTGCCCCACATGCGGGACGTCGGTCTTTTCGCGGCCGGAAGGCGGCAGGGACGGCTATTTTGGCCTCCGTGTCGGCTCCCTCCGACAGAAGAGTCAGCTTGTGCCACAAATGCAGACGTGGCGCAGGTCCGCTCTCGAATGGATCGACGGCATCGACTCCATCCCTAAATATGACGGCAAAGATCCGGTGTGATGTGGGGAAAAGGGCGCAAAACAACGACGTAGTCCTTATATTGCGAGGCATCCATACCGCCCCGAAGCGCATCGCAGCTTGCCCAGAGTGATCTGTAGATTTCTGATTTCTTGACTGCAACGAGGCCTGCGGCTATTTTTTTAGACTGCCGAATCAACGGCTGGCGTGCATTTATTCATTTTGTCGGCAAAGCGGATATCGCCACTTCATTGTGGCGCAGCATTGCACGCGCCAGACCACCCAACCGACTGTTTTGCCTTACGCTTGGATCGTCAACAAAGGTATGGTGCGCCCTGGATGCTGGGCAGGGCGGGTGTTGGCGTGGCTGTCCTGTTGGTCTTCATTCTTGCAACGCGGCGTTCCCTGAAGGTTAGTGTCACGGCCATGAAGCGAAGCTGGTTGGCTGGCGTTTCCCATACGCTCGCGGCAATTGGCACTTTCTGCTCGATACTTTACATCGACATCAGTCTGGCCAGCTTCATCCTGTTCATGTATCCACTCCCCGTGGCCATAGCTGCCCATTTCAGAGGGGAAACCCCGGTGACTCGGCCGGTCCTGATACTGATGCTGCTGGCCACTGTCGGTCTTATCTTGGTGCTGGGCGTCGACTTTTCCAGCATTGATCTTCGCCGTGGTGGCGCTGGCTGGACCACCTACCGGACTGGTTTCCGGGATCGTCCTGCCGCAGAGCATTTCAGGCTGGTTCTTCATCTTGATTGTCGGATTGACCTTCTCGCTGGGCTATCTGTGCTTCTTTGTCAGTGCCAATATGATCGGGGCCGCGCTCGCCTCGCTTCTCAGCACGTCAGAGCCCGTCATGATGATCTTTTTTGCCGTGCTGCTCGTCGGCGAAACCTTAAGCCCGCTGCAATGGCTTGGCGTGATCATTGTGATTTCCAGCTTGAACCTGAGCGAGGCATTCCGACGGTAAAGAAGTTTGCACCTGCTCGGTGTCTCGACAATGACCGGGTTATTGTCCATGAAAAGCTGTCAAAAATCTGCGGGGTCCAAGGGGGCGCGCCGAAGCGTCGTTCGCGTCCCCGGTGGGACAATCGTCACCGTCCCCCATCAAACCCGAACCGGGCCTTGCGCGGCTTGGGAAGGCAAGGACCGACCTGCCGCTCTCGAAGCAGACTCCAGCGAGGGCAGGCTGAAACTGGGGTTTCAACATTTCGTATAAAACATACCCGCCTCGTCGATCCGTGCGCAATCATTGGCACGTGGAAGCGCCTTCTCGGCCAATGTCGAAGCGAGATGCTTCAGCCGCTTTGGTGCCCACGTGATTATACGTCAGCTTGGATTGCGCGCCTGTACCGCCGCTATTTCAGGTCGTGCTGCAACGGTGGCGCGCAAAGCCATGACATTCGGGCAAAGCTCTGACAACGGACCCTGATCAACCCATTGGCCAAACATCCAGACGTAAAGGTCCAGCATGCTGATCTTTTCGCCAAGCGCGTAAGGACCGACGATGGCCTTGTCGAAAATCTGGAAGTTCCGCGGGACGGATTGATCAGCAGCCGACTTCACCGCCGGGGCGGCAGTGACGTCAGACGTGTACCTGTCAGCACAGCCCCCGCCGAGAAGGCAGATGCCAGCGGATCGTATACAAAATGACGATGCCACCGCAGATTCACGGTGAAAACCAACATCAAGACGCGGCGCTGTCACGGTATCGGCAGCCACCGCAAAGGACCTTGCCGCAACTTCATCCGGCGAGATGACATTACCCTTTGGCCCTGCCTGTTGGGGAGTTTCGGAAAATGTGATATGAAGCTACTACAGCATCAAGGTTTGGGAAACTGCCAACGAAAGTCAGCAACTTGACGCATATCATTGACGCGAAAGGCGGCGGAAAGGGCTGGACCAACTGGGTTGGCAATCAATCCTTCGTGCCGCAGGATATCGCATCACCCGAAACCGAAGCCGCTTTGATCAACCTGATACGGTCAGCCGCCGCTGACGGGTCCGGCATTCGCGCTTTTGGGTCTGGGCATTCGTGCACCCCCATTGTCGAAACCTCGGGAACACTGCTCGATCTTGGCGCCTTGCAGGGGATCATCTCGATTAATGCCGAGCGACAGGAAGTTACCGCCTGGGCTCAAACGCGCATCGTCGACTTTGGCGACGCCCTTTGGGACCATGGCTTGGCGCTTGCCAATCAGGGCGACATTGATACTCAGGCGATTGCCGGTGCCATTGCGACCGCGACGCATGGCTCGGGCAAGGACTTTGGAAGCTTTTCCTCGACGCTTCGTGCCGCACGCGTCGTCGATGGCCATGGTGTGGTCCATGAACTTTCGGCAGAGGCAATCCCGGAGACTTTCCCGGCAGTCCAGGTTGCGCTTGGGCTGCTTGGCGTGATGACGCAAGTGACGCTCAAAGTCGTGCCCGCCTATCATCTGCATGAGCAAATCCGCATCCTGCACATCGACGAGGTGCTGGAACGCTGGGATGATCTGGTCGCGAGCAACCGGCATTTTTCGTTCTTCTGGATGCCAAGTGACGCCTCGGCCGCGCTTTACGGGTTCAAGGACGCCGGCAAAGACCATTGCATGGTGAAAATCTACAACGAAGTACCCACCGAATTCGTGGCCCCACGCGGCGACCGGCTTGATCGCAGCTACCGCATCTATCCGCATGTTTTCGAGCCCAACTTTCACGAACTGGAATACTTCCTGCCGTTGGATTGCGCCAAGGGCGCGCTGCGCGACCAGCGGGCGCTGATGGTCAAAAGCCTCCCTGACAGCCAATTTCCGCTTGAAGTTCGGGTTGTCGCTCCCGAAAGCGGCTGGCTTAGCCCCAATTACAACCGTGCCAGTGTCGTGCTTTTTGCGATGCAGCCGGCCCGGCTAACAGGGCAAGCGCCGTTGCGGCGACAACTGACAACCCGAGCGTCATTGCCGACCTGCGATTCAAGCCATTCATAACATCCTCCCGAGATAAGCGCGTGCATTTGCACCCGCACCGGGGATTATGCGCCTTTTGCGCCCTCAATTAAAGTACAAATGGGTCTCAGGTAAGTCCCGCCCTAACGGTTACGTCGTCACATGACATGACAGGTATGCAGACAGCGCTTCAGCCCCCTCTTTCATGCACGAGAGCAAATCTCGGTAAAAAGCTATCCAATGCGTCCGGTTTGACCGTCGGCCCGATAAACGATTGGCGCGGGCCGACGG
>JANOYJ010000545.1:0-4186 GCA_031428815.1 Phyllobacterium sp. | reverse complement strand
GCGGGTAATAAATCAAAAGAGATCAATCAAGATAGGGATGAGAGGCTCGTCGGCTGGCGGCATCGGGTAGTTGCGGAGGTCGCGGGGGCGGACCCATTTCAGCGCTTGGCCCTCTTTTCCGGTCGCAGTGCCCTCAAAACGACGGCAGATAAATAGCGGCATGAGCAGATGAAATTTTTCATAGGAATGACTGGCGAAGGTCAAGGGCGCGAGACAGGCGACCTTTGTGGTGATGCCAAGTTCCTCGTACAATTCGCGGACCAATCCCTCTTCCGGCGTCTCGCCATGTTCAATTTTTCCCCCGGGAAATTCCCACAGGCCCGCTAAACTATCCACACTTCTATTCACAGCGGGGCGCTGGGCCAAAAGCACGCGCCCATCGGCATCAATCAAAGCGCAAGCAGCGACGAGCAAGATGGGTAACCCGGTCATAGACGGTGTTCTTTGTCGACAAGATAGAAATACGAATAGGCAGGTTCGAAGCCGAGCGCCTCATACATCTTCCGGGCGGCTTGGTTATCGCTTTCCACTTGCAGCCAAGCCGTATTAGCACCCCGGCTTTTGGCCCATTTCAAAGCTGCCGCCAACAATCTGCGACCTTTGCCTTGGCGCTTTTGCTCGACTCTTGTTCCCATATCGAGAATGCCCGCGAGATTTCCGTCTTGTACGCAAATCACACTCGACACAGGACCGTCATCGTCTTCTAGTACAAACATACCGGCCGTCGGCTTGATTGCCGAAATGACTTCAGACAGTCCGGGTTTCATATGCGCATCGTGCTCATGGATGACGATGGACGCGTCCACATATCGACCGATGTCCTGCAAGGGAATTTGGTCAAAGGCGTTGTCTGTCGCAAGTTTATCGATGGCTGCGCTCATGACAAGTGAGTGCCCGACCCGCTTGAAGCCACGCTCATCCAAGTATCGCGACAGTTCCGGTGGAGCCAGCGGTGACTGGCGAAATGTGAGCGGCCTGCCATAGTCCCGAAACTTCTTCCCCACGCGTTCCACCCGGGCTGGAATATCATCATGATCGTGTGGATCGAGCGGATTGACGGAATTCAGGCGGCGCGAAGGGTGGCTTGCGGTCAAACGTACCGACCAGGTGCCTTCGTGCTGAACGCTGGTTGCAGGCCACGCGCGGAACGCGGCGGCTTCAAGACGGCGGATTTGGGCGAGACCGGGCATGGGTTCCTAATCTAAATTTTGTCCAAAAAATGAGTCTCATTTTTTGGTGCGGTTCGCCATCAGCTGCGGTAGTCGCCGTTAATCGCGACATATTCTTTGGTGAGATCGCAAGTCCAGACCGTTGCGGAACCCTTGCCGAGGCCGATATCGGCGATAATTTTGACGTCTTCGTTTTTCATATAGTCTGAGGTGGCTGCCTCGGAGTATCCGGGATCACGCATTCCCTTATGAGCAACGCGAATATCACCAAAGCTCACCGACAGGAGATCGCGGTCGGCTGGTTCGCCGGATTTGCCGACAGCCATGACCACGCGGCCCCAATTGGCATCCTCGCCCCCGACGGCTGTTTTTACCAGCGGCGAGTTCGCAATCGACATGGCAATGCGTTTGGCTGATTTTGCCGATACTGCGCCCTTGACGTTCACTTCCAGCATTTTGCGTGCGCCTTCGCCGTCACGAACGACCTGAAGGGCAAGGTTATGCAAGAGCCTGTCCAAGGCCGCCTTGAATGATTTAAGGCGTTTGTCGGAGGCATCTGAGATTTTGGGCGCACCGCGTTTAGCGGCAGCCCCGGTTGCGAACAAAAGCAATGTGTCGCTGGTGGAAGTGTCACTATCAACGGTGATCGCGTTGAAGCTCCTTTCGACATATTTCGACAAAAGCTTTTGCAAAACATCTGCGTCGATCGCGGCGTCTGTTGCAATAAACGAGAGCATCGTTGCCATATCCGGAGCAATCATACCGGCGCCCTTGGCGATGCCGTTGATCGTCACCGCGGTGCCGCCGATCTCGACAGTTTCTGTGGCAACTTTCGGGAATGTGTCCGTCGTCATAATGGCCTTGGCAGCGTCCAGCCAGCGATCTCCTGCGGCAGTTTTTGCCATCCCGTCGAGAAGACCGGAGAATTTCCCCGCATCTAAGGGTTCGCCAATGACACCTGTGGAGGCGAGGAAAACTTCGCCGGGTTTGCAGCCCGCAGCAATGGCCGCCGCCTTCGCGGTTAGTTTCGTTGATTCAACGCCTTTTGATCCCGTGAAGGCATTGGCATTTCCGGAATTGACGACAACGGCCCTCGCTTTGTCGCCCATCAGACTTTTGCGGCAATGATCGACGGGGGCGGAAGGGCATTTTGACTTGGTGAATACACCCGCCACAGAAGCCGGCTTATCAAAAACGATCATCAAAACATCGGTCCGGTTTTTGTATTTAATCCCGGCCGCCGCCGTCTCGATACGCATACCGTCGATGCTTGGCATATCGGGATAAGATTTTGGGGCAAGCGGCGAAATGGCAGTCGACATTGTATGGGCCTTACATTTGCGGTCTGGTTATTGTGCGGGAACAGCTTTTTCGGCGGCAGCCTTTTGCGCGGCTTCACTGGCCTCCATTGCAGTCTTCAAATCCACATCCACATATTCAACCGTCAATTCATCGCGCAGGGACTTTGCGGTTTTGACGTAGGTTTCTTGAATTAAGATGCCCTTGACTTGGTCCTTTACCTTATCAAACTCCGGCGGCAGCTTTGCACGCTTGTCTTCAACTTTCACAACGTGGAAACCGAACTGGCTCTGCACGGGTTCCTTCGTGTAAGCACCAACCTCCAAGGCCATGGCAGCCTTCTCAAACTCAGGCACCATCTGCCCCGGGCCGAAATAGCCAAGATCGCCGCCTTGTGCCGCCGAACCATCGGTAGAACTCGCCTTGGCGAGATCTTCAAATTTCTCGCCGGCATCGAGTTTTTTAATGACGTCCCTGGCTTCTTCGATGGTCTTTACAAGAATATGGCGCGCACGGATCTCGTTTCCGGGCGGGGACGCAGCAACTTCCTTATCATAACGTGCGCGCACTTGTTCGTCGGTCACTTTGCTCGCGACTTCGTTTTCAAAGTAGGTGAAATGAAGCGCCCGGTCGGACAGGAACGCTACTCGCGTCTTGAATGCCTCAGTCTGGTTGAGCTTTGCTTCTCCACCCTTGATCGCCATCGCTTTGATGTCGATCAGTGCGGAAATCGCTGCGAGACGCCGTTGTTCGGGAGGAAGATTTGCGAGTTGCTGGCTCAAAACCGCGTCGGCTGCGGCCACATCGTCTTCGGTAATTTCAATATTGCCGATTTTGGCCAACACTTTTTTGTCAACCGCAAAACTGGACCCGATCGTAAATGTGGCGGCTCCTGCAAGAAGCGCTCCTGCAATAAGCACTACGGAGACAAGAGCGGCTTTGCGGGTTAAAATCATTTATATCTCCAATATCGCGCCTCCATGCGGCGCATTACATACAGTCTTGTGGTGTCGCTTTGGCGCGAAAATTGAGCGATTTCAATAGAAAAGGCTAAATTCCCGTCAAATATGAGTCGGGTGCTTCGGCGTTGACATCACGGGAGGCCCCTCTTATCTGTCCATCGGCTTTGCGTCCAGAACATGCGTCGCGGGTCCAACACGAAAATTCGCGCGTTTTGCCGCGCATATTGCCGGAATTTTCCCGGAGCAAATTCTGAAAGGGCCATCATGGTCAGTCTCGGCGGTCTCGCCCGCAAGATTTTCGGGTCGTCCAACGACCGTCGCATTAAGGGACTGGGTCCCAATGTTAAGTCCATCGGAGCGCTCGAAGCCGAAATGGCGGCGTTGACCGACGTGGGTCTTCGCGCCAAGACCGAAGAATTCCGGGCCGCGATAGCCAATGGCACCGAAATTGATTCTCTGCTGATCCCAGCATTTGCCGTGGTGCGGGAAGGTGCCAAGCGGGCGCTGGGGCTTCGCCCGTTCGATGTGCAGTTGATCGGCGGTATGATCCTGCATGAAGGTGACATTGCCGAAATGCGCACGGGCGAGGGCAAGACCCTTGTGGCGACACTGCCGGTTTATTTGAATGCACTGTCCGGCAAGGGCGTTCATGTTGTCACGGTCAACGATTATCTCGCCAAGCGCGATTCGGACTGGATGGGGAAACTCTACCGGTTCCTCGGCCTTTCGGTCGGGGTGGTTGTGCATGGATTAGAC
>JANOYJ010000544.1:0-4234 GCA_031428815.1 Phyllobacterium sp. | reverse complement strand
CATTCGGCGAAATCGGCGACCAGCGCCTCGTCGTCATGGCCGGTATCATGGTGATGGACGAATTGGTGGAGCAACAGAAGAAGCACAAAGGCCTGGAAAGCGAAGTCGAAACCTTACGCAAGACCCGCGACGAAGCGCTTTCCAAGGCTGACCGCAACGACATCGCGCTAACGACGGTATTGGGCGAAGTAGCGGACCGTATTGAGAAAGTGGCAACGAGGCTGCAGCCGACTGTGGCGAGTATGGTGTGAGAAGCCCTATCGCCAAAAGGGGATAGTTTTGTGGTAGATCAGCTCTTACCCGGCTGCCATTTCAGACTTTAACATTTCCAGCTCCAGCCATTCATGCTCCATCTTATCGATCTCGTTACGGTGCTTTTCGAGCTCGTCCGACGCTTTATTGAAGCCCTTCGGGTCGCGGTTGAAAAACGCTGGATCGGAGAGTTTTCGCTCCAGAACCGCCATTTGACGAGTCGCGGCTTCGATTTTTCCGGGCAGTGTTTCAAGCGCGAATTTCTGCTTGAAAGAGAACTTTGGTGCATTGGTGCGGCCGGGTTCAGACCGGTCCGACTTTGACGCCGCGCCGGACTTAGCGCGTTGATTTTCCTGTGCTTTCTGCCGTCTCTGAATCAGCATATCGGCGTAACCACCGGCATATTCGATCCATTTTCCTTCGCCCTCCGGCGCAATGGTGGAGGTCACGGTACGGTCGAGAAAATCGCGATCATGGCTGATGAGGATGACTGTGCCGGCAAACCCCGAGACCAGTTCCTGCAACAGATCAAGCGTTTCCATGTCGAGATCATTGGTTGGCTCGTCTAAAATCAACAGGTTAGCGGGCTTTGCAAGGATATGCGCGAGCAAAAGCCGCGCCTTTTCACCACCGGAAAGCGTGCGGATCGGTGTTCTCGCCTGTTCCGGCTGAAACAAAAAATCCTTCATATAGGAGACAACATGGCGCTGCTCGCCATTGATGACCAAGTTCTCGCCGCGCCCGTCCGTGAGGAAATGGCTGAGTGTCTCTTCCGGGTCAAGCGCGTCCTTCTTTTGGTCAAGAATCGCGATGTCGAGATTGACACCCAAGCGGATTTGGCCTTCGTCCGGTTTCAATTCGCCAATCAACATTTTGATCAACGTCGTCTTGCCGATGCCATTTTCTCCAACGATTCCAATGCGATCACCGCGTTGGATACGCGTTGAAAAGTCCTTGACCAACACCGGGCCATCATAGGATTTCGAAAACTTCAGCGCCTCTATGACCATTTTTCCGGACTCGCGCGAGTCCGACGAGGCAAGCACAACATCGCCCTGAACCTTGCGATGCGTCTTCAACTGCATGCGCAAATCCGCCAATTCGCCCATGCGCCGCATGTTCCGTTTGCGCCGGGCAGTCACGCCATAACGCACCCAATGCTCTTCGCGCAGGATTTGACGACCGAGTTTATGTTGCTCAGCCTCTTCTTCCTCCAACAGCTTGTCGCGCCATTCTTCGAAGTGTTGAAAGCCGCGATTGATCTTGCGCGTCGTGCCGCGATCCAGCCAAACTGTTGTATTGCTGACGTTTTCCAGAAACCGCCGGTCATGCGAAATCAAGACAACGGCTGAGCGGAGCCCTGACAGCTCGCTTTCCAACCATTCAATCGTTGGCAAGTCGAGATGGTTAGTCGGTTCATCAAGCAACAGAATGTCCGGCTCTGGGGCCAGAACCTTTGCCAGAGTCGCGCGTCGCGCTTCACCACCCGACAGGTGATTGGGGTTTTCGTCGCCCGTCAGCTTCAGGTTTTCGAGGATGTGCGTGACACGGTAATCGTCATCGGTCGGGCCAAGACCTGCCTCGACATAAGCACGGACGGTTGAAAAGCCTTCAAAATCAGGCTCTTGAGGCAAATAGCGGATGGTCGACGACGGCTGCCGGAACACCTCGCCGCTCGTCGGTTCAACCAGTCCGGCGGCAATTTTCAACAGCGTGGATTTACCCGACCCGTTGCGTCCGACCAGCGCAATGCGGTCGCCCGCAGAAACGGAAAACTCCGCCCCTTCAAGGAGCGGAGTTCCACCAAATGTCAGATGAATTTGGTCAAGTTTAAGAAGCGGAGGAGCCATTTAGAACACAAGTCACATTGATTTGCGCTCTGATGGACCAGTGCCTCTTTGAGGTCAAGCGTTAGCAGCGACCGCGTTCTTCATAAATGCGTCCACGGGAATCACGATAGCGGCAATAACCAGGTGTTGTTGCAACACCGATCAAGACGCCCGCCGTGCCACCAATGGCCGCGCCAACCAAGGCACCCTCGGTCGTGCCTGTCGCCAAACCGCCAATCAAAGCACCCGCGCCGGCACCGGCAAGACCGCCGCCAGCAGCGCGTTGTTCAGTTGTCGTGCAACCCGCAACGCTCAAAGCAAGAATGGCGCTGAATGCAGCAATAGATAGTTTCTTCATGAGAAGTTCTCCAGATTTGTAAGGCCCCTATGGGCTTTTCTAACATAATTTTCCTAACCGCACAGCCGAAAAACGTCGAGACGCTAACCACTTGTAATATTAACGAAAATCGTCGCTCGACCTTGTTTTATCGTTACCTTGAAATCCCCAGAAACTTCATTGGAAAGTGTAAGTGAAGAGCCAAAGGGGACATCATAGTTTGCAAGCGGCCATTTAACCCCTCCAATTGAAAGCCCTTGCAAATCACTTAATGCGACAATGCTGACAATGGTTCCAAGCGGCAGATCAAAATTACTTTCATACGCGCTGACCGGCCAAACTTCTTCCTTACCGCTGGTTAAAAAAACTCTTAAGCCGCGCCCGGCTAGGGCGAGCATCAACGTTACATGCAGCATGGCATGATCTGATCGCGCGCCGCCCAGCGCGCCTACCAGAATGAGCGCCGTTGCGCCGCGCTTTATTGCTTCCTCGACCGCCAGTTCACCATCCGTCATGTCCTTTTCGGCAGGAAAAGTCATGCGTGGCACATCACTATAGAGTTGCTCAAGCGATGCATCACTTGAATCAAAATCACCCAGCCATGCCTCGACTGAGAGGCCAAGTGCTTGCGCATGTTTCATGCCGGAATCAGCCGCGATCACCCGCGCGCCCTCAATTTGACGTATCAGTCGCGTTGTCACGACAAGCTCACCGCCCAAGAGAACGACAAATAGGCTCATATCACCTGTCTAAGGTTGCCCTGTGCGATTTGCAACGCTGCCCTTCGCAGCATCGCCTTGCGCCTATGATGAACTCGCGCTAATCAATCCTTGCTCTAACGGGGTGCCGCGCTGGTGACAGCAAGGCTGAGAGGCAAGAAGCATTGGCTTCACGTCAACCCGCTGAACCTGATCCGGCTTATACCGGCGGAGGGATTAGAGGCATCGTGTCCCCGCAGACACCTGTCCCCTTATCACCCGTAAACAAAGGAGGACTGAATGCGCAAAACACTTATCCTGACCCTACTCGCTGCTCTTTCAACCACAACGGCATCGATTTCTGCCGAAAATCTCACAATCTACACATACGAAAGCTTTACCGCCGAATGGGGTCCCGGCCCCAAGGTTGAAGCGGCATTTGAAAAACAATGCGCTTGTGACTTGGCGTTCGTCTCCATCGCCGATGGCGTTGCCATTCTAAATCGTCTGAAACTAGAAGGCGATAAGTCCAGCGCTGATGTTGTGCTTGGTCTCGATACAAGCCTCACTTCAGAAGCCAAAGCGACTGGCCTGTTCGCGCCGCATAGTATTGATGTTTCAGGGCTTTCTGTGCCGGGTGATTTCAAAGACGACACTTTCGTCCCGTTCGACTACGCGCATTTTGCTGTCATCTATGACAGCGAGAAGGTGAAGGTCCCGCCAACCAGCCTCAAGGACCTCGTTGAGGGCGATCCGGCGCAGAAGATCGTCATCGAAGATCCACGCACCTCGACGCCCGGTCTCGGCCTTCTGCTCTGGGTCAAATCTGTCTATGGCGAGAAGTCGGCTGAGGCATGGAAAAAGTTGCAACCCCGCATCCTCACCGTAACGCCGGGTTGGAGCGAGGCCTATGGCCTGTTCACCAAGGGCGAGGCGGAAATGGTTTTGTCCTACACGACCTCACCCGCCTATCACATGGTCGCTGAAGGCACGGAGCGATACAAGGCTGCTGCCTTTTCTGAAGGCCATTATTTGCAGATCGAAGTCGCCGGTCAAACCAAGAAGGGCGCGGCCAATCGGTTGGCTAAAAAGTTTCTTGAGTTCATGGTGAGCCCGGC
>JANOYJ010000543.1:0-2834 GCA_031428815.1 Phyllobacterium sp. | reverse complement strand
GCGAATGACAATCTGGGGCAGCCCGGATACTTGCCCTTCATGAACATCTGGATCACTTGCCCGGAAGTCCCCATGTCGCGGTCCAGTAAAGGCCCAAGCACAAAGCCGGGATTGATCGTCGAAAAGTGCAGGTCCGGGTTGGTCTTTGCGATGAAATCGCGCGCTGCCCGCTCGGCAAGCGTCTTTGATTTTGCATAGGCGGTTATCCCCACGCCGTCGATGTTGGACCAGTCATCCTCTGTGAAAGGCGCCGTGCGGTCCTTTGCATGACCATACATGACCGCCACCGAGGAGGACGTTTGCACAAAGCGCTGGACCTTGTTGACAATTGCCGCCTGCAAGACACGCATTGTACCGTCAACCGCCGGGCGGATTAATTCGTTCTCGTCTTTCGGCTGTGTGACCGGAAACGGCGAGGCCACATGCAAAACGCCGTAGGCTCCCTTGGTCGCTTCCTCCCAACCCTTATCTGACTCTAAATCTGCCTCCACAAACTCCAGTCTCGAAACGTCGCAGTGCTTGGCAAGCGTTGTGCGAACATTGTCGACCTTTGCAAGGCTGCGGACAGTTCCGCGCACGCGGTATCCGTGAGTGAGCAATTCAACCGCACAATGCTTTGCGATAAACCCCGAAATACCCGTCACGAGGATCAATTTATCAGACATTTCGATCTCCAGTTTTGCCAATAAGTTTTGATAGCAAATAGCGCGTCGCGCTCCATCTAAAAGACATTAAGCTGCAAATTCATGACCATGTCACCTTCACGTCGCCCTACCGTCGCTCCACGTCGCTCCAATGGCTGAATCCTTGGCGGCTCCGGCGAAAATGCACCATCAATTGACGATAGATTGGCACGACCGCGATGAACGATAGTCCGATGCTTTCCGAAGCAGAAACAAATCCCGAGCGCGGGCGGCGCGGCGGGCGGCATGGCAAGCGCGAGCAGATGGCGGGAGCCTTTGACCAGCCACCGTTTCGCCAGTTGAAACGCGCATTCCAACCCACTTCCTTGATTTCCGAAGACGAACTTGAAAGCATCCATCTCGCCTCCTTGCGCGTGATGAAAGAAATCGGCCTCGACGTTTTGCATGAGGAAGCCCGCGCCATTATGAAGGCGGCGGGAGCGGATGTGCGTCAAGGCTCGGAGCGGGTGCGTTTCGACAGCGATTTTGTGCTCGAAACCGTCAAAACCGCACCCAGAGAATTTACGCTCCATGCCCGAAATCCCGCCCATAATGTGATTTTCGGTGGCAATAATATTATCTTCTCGCAAATGGGCTCCGCTCCCAATTGCACCGATATGGACCGCGGACGGCGCGGCGGCACACAGGAAGATTTCCGCAATCTCATTAAACTCGCTCAAGTGCATAACATCATCAACACGACCGGTGGCTATCCGGTCGAGCCGATCGATATACACCCTTCAATCCGCCATCTCGAATGTCTGCGTGATCTGGCAATACTCACCGACAAGGCGTTTCACGTCTATTCGCTGGGCGCTCAGCGCAATACTGACGGCATCGAGATCGCGCGGCTGGCGCGCGGCGTTTCGGAAGAACAGCTTCTCAACGAGCCGTCGATCTATTCGATCATCAACACCAATTCGCCGCTGAAATTGGATGTGCCGATGATGGAAGGCATTATCCAAATGTCCTCGCGCGGTCAGATCATTATCGTGACGCCCTTCACGCTGTCGGGTGCCATGGCCCCTGTGACGGTCGGCGGCGCTTTGGTGCAGCAAAACGCCGAGGCTTTGGCGGGTATTGCGTTCACGCAAATGATCCGCAAGGGCGCACCGGTCGGCTATGGCGGGTTTACGTCCAATGTCGATATGAAATCCGGCGCACCGGCCTTTGGCACACCCGAATACATGAAGGCCCAGCATGTCGGCGGCCAATTGGCGCGGCGCTATGGCATTCCCTACCGCACATCAAACGTCTGTGCCGCCAATACGATGGACGCGCAATCCGCCTATGAAAGCGTCTTCTCTCTCTGGGGCGCGGTCATGGGCGGCGGCAATTTCCTGCTGCATGGTGCCGGCTGGATGGAGGGCGGCTTATCATGCTCTTACGAAAAAACCATTATGGACATCGACCTATTGCAAATGGTCGCCGAATTCCTGACGCCGCTTGATCTCTCAGAGGACGGCCTCGCGGTCGACGCCATCAAAGACGTCGGCCCCGGCGGCCACTTTTTCGGCACCCCTCATACGCAAGCCCGCTTCAAAAACGCCTTCTATGCACCGATCCTGTCGGATTGGCGCAACTATGAATCATGGCAAGAGGCGGGTTCCCCGACCGCAATGCAAAAAGCCAACCGCATCTGGAAAGAGCGCCTCGCCGCGTGGGAAAAACCTGCCATGGATGTCGCCGCGGAAGAAGCCGTTAACGACTTCGTCAACCGCCGCATACGCGAGGGCGGCGTGAAGACCGATTTTTAGTTTGATTCAACACACGAGCACCAAGGCATGCATCCATGAAATCCCACGTTAAAGCAGTAGTCATCGGCGGCGGTGTTGTCGGATGCTCGGTCCTCTTTCATCTTGCCAAAGCCGGTTGGAAAGATGTGATGCTGATCGAGCGGTCGGAATTGACCTCCGGCTCGTCATGGCATGCGGCGGGCGGGTTCCACACGCTGAACGGCGATCCGAATGTCGCCAAGCTGCAAGCCTATACGGTCCAGCTTTATCGCGAGATCGAAGAGCTCTCCGGCCAACAGATCGGCCTACATCTTACAGGCGGTGTCATGTTGGCGGATACGAAAGAGCGCATGGATTTTCTGCGCCTCGCCCATGCCAAGGGCCGCTATCTCGGCATGGAAACCGAGCTCATCAC
>JANOYJ010000542.1:0-8228 GCA_031428815.1 Phyllobacterium sp. | reverse complement strand
GCCACATCGCCATCGGATCGGCGCACTGGAACTTCAACATCAAGATCGCCTTGTGCCACATTATCCGCAGCGCCAATTAGCAAGCGGATGGGGCGCACCAACCGGTCGGCAACAGCGATACCTGTCCAAATCGCTGATAGCAGCACCACAAGCGTTAAGCCAAGATAGAGCAAGGCAAACGCGATTTGTGTAATCGTTCTATTTGCCTCCATACCATTATATTCTGCGGTATTGGCTTGCACAATTTGGACCGCCTTTATGAGCTCGGAGTCGACCGTGCGGATCGTATAGAGAAACGCGTCGTCAAGTTCCTTGAGCTTCAACACAGCGCCCACCAAATTGCGGAACTTGGGCGGGATGAGCACAGGTTGTCCATCTTGAGCTGTCTTGAGAACGTCAACAGGCACCGGCGGCAAGTCCTCCTTCGTTCCCGTTTTTGCCTGCATCAGAATATCGCCATTTGAGCGCACAAGAGATGCCCCCACCAGTCCCCGGCCGATGCTTTGGCGGTTCAGCAATTCCTGAAAGCCATTCCGGTCCAAGCTGTACACCGTTCGTGCCGCATCAAGGTCAACGGCCATGGACAGCGTCGTGCCTTGCAAATTGCGGGCATTTTCCTCGACATAAGATTGGGCAATGCTGATTGATGAATTGACGATCTCTTTGGTGCGCACTTCAAACCAGCGATCAAGGCCGACATTTAATGTGAACGCGGCGACGATTGCCACAGCAACAGCGGGAACGGCTGCAACCAACGAGAATAGCGCGACAATGCGCACATGCAGACGCGCCGCTGCACGTTGATTGCGCCGGGCGGAAAGTATCCGGTTCACTTCGCGGGCAATTAATCCAAGAAGGACAAGGATCAACAATCCATTGATAACAGCGAGTGCGGTTGTAATTTGTTCTGAAGGCCTGATCGGCGTCAGCCCCATCAGCACGAGAAATGATAGTATGGCGGTCACAAGCGACGTGATCACAACCACTATGCCTGACTGAGCAAGCAGCTTGCGGTTTTCAACCGGCTCTTGGGCTTTAACTACCCGCTCGGCTGTCAGGTTTGGTTCGCTCATTGTCAGAATCGTCTGCCCCGCACTCATTTCGTTGCGATCATGCAACACAATGTGGCGAATTTACAACAAGACGGTCACACAATTGCAAATCACGAATTTTGACACTTCATGGCAAAACGCGAGCCCAATCAAGCGCGTGTCGTCCGGTAAACGGAGATTCCGAGCTCTCGAATTTTCTTGCGCAGGGTGTTGCGATTAAGACCGAGCAATTCCGCGGCACGGATCTGATTGCCGCGTGTGGCTGTTAGGCAGGCCAGCAGCAGCGGCTGTTCAAATTCAGCGAGGACACGGTCATATAGTCCAGAAGGCGGCAGGTCATCCCCGAATTGTGCAAAGTATTTTTGCATATTGTATTCCACAGCTTGGCTGATGCTGACATCGCCCTCCACTGCGTTGCCCGTGGGCGATGATGACAGTTGGCTCTTTTCAATTTGCAGCTCGCTTTGGATAATTTCGGCACTGATTTCATCTTGTGGATAAAGCGCCGCCAGACGGCGTACGAGGTTTTCTAATTCCCGCACATTGCCCGGCCACGCGTATTTTTTCATATAGTCGAGCCCAGCCGCCGAAATTCGCTTTGAAGCAAGACCCTCCTTTTCGCCCATGTGAAAAAAGTGACGCGCCAGATCCGGCACGTCTTCGCCGCGTTCGCGCAACGGCGGCAGGCGTAGCGGCACAACGTTTAGACGATAGTAGAGATCTTCGCGAAATTGGCCTTGTTGGATCAAAGTCCGAAGATCTTTATTTGTCGCCGCAACGATGCGCACATCAGTCTTGATCGGTGTGCGACCGCCAACTGTCGTGTACTCGCCTTGCTGCAAGACGCGCAGCAATCGTGTCTGCGCTTCCATCGGCATGTCACCGATCTCATCAAGGAAAAGCGTTCCGCCTTCGGCTTGCTCGAATCGCCCGGTCGAACGGCTCTGCGCACCGGTAAAGGCCCCCTTCTCATGACCGAACAATTCGGATTCGATCAAATCACGCGGAATGGCGGCCATGTTAATGGCAACGAAGGGTCCGGCTTTGCGCTTGCCAAATTCATGCAAGGCATTGGCGACCAATTCCTTGCCAGTGCCCGATTCGCCGAAGATCAAGACCGTCAAATCAGTCTGCATCATGCGCGCCAGAACGCGGTAAATGTCCTGCATAGCGGCGGAACGGCCGATGAGCGGCATGTTCTCGACCGGCTCTTCCTTGTGCCGCCATTCGCTTTGCGGCTTTGGCTCCGACAGAGCCCTACCTGTGATGCGCACGAGTTCAGTGAGATCGAAGGGTTTTGGAAGATAGTCGTAAGCGCCCTTTTCGGAGGCGCGGACGGCGGTCATGAACGTATTCTGCGCGCTCATCAAAATGACAGGCAGTGAGGGACGCAATTTCTTGATGCGCGGCAAGAGATCAAAGGCGTTTTCGTCAGGCATCACGACGTCGGATATCACAAGATCGCCGTCGCCGGAGGAAACCCAGCGCCAAAGTGTTGCTGCATTCGAGGTTACGCGCACTTCGTAACCCGCTCGCGAAAGCGCTTGGTTCAGAACGGTGCGGATGGCGGCGTCGTCATCGGCGACAAGAATCGTACCCTTGCTCATCCTCTTCTCGTCTCCATCATTGTCGGATTTTCTTCGACAAGCTCACTGCCTTTGTAGGCGGGCAACATGATGCGGAATGTCGTGCGCCGCGGCTGCGAGTCACATTCCACAACGCCGCCATGGTCGCGCACAATTTTGGCAACAAGCGCCAGCCCGAGCCCCGAGCCATTTTGCTTAGTCGT
Source organism: Phyllobacterium sp. (assembly GCA_031428815.1). GTDB lineage: Bacteria > Pseudomonadota > Alphaproteobacteria > Rhizobiales > Rhizobiaceae > JANOYJ01. The sequence continues at coordinate 5,387 of JANOYJ010000542.1, read as the reverse complement.
GATAAACGGATCAAAAAGCAATGGAACAAGATCAGAGGATACACCGCCGCCGGTATCGTGTACGCAAAACTCGAGCGGCAACGAGACGCGGTCACGAATGCCTGGCACAGAAAGGCGGATACCAGGCCTGAAGGCGGTGGAAAGTGTGATTTCGCCGGCCTCTTCCGCACCAATCGCCTCGGCGGCGTTCTTCACCAAATTGAGAAATACCTGCACCAATTGATCGCGGTTGGCGTGTACGGGCGGAAGTGACGGATCATAATCTTCGACAAATTTGATGTGGCTGGCAAAACCATTTTTGGCGATAGATTTCACATAGTCCAAGACCACATGAATGTTCACAGGCTGCCGCGAAATTGGGCGCTCGTCAGAGAACACTTCCATCCTATCGACCAGCGAGACAATACGATCGGTTTCGTCGGTAATAAGACGGGTGAGCTCACGGTCACTGTCGCTGACGACTGATTCAAGAAGCTGCGCGGTGCCTCTTATGCCAGAGAGCGGATTTTTGATTTCATGCGCCAGCATTGAGGCCAACCCGGTGACCGATCGCGCCGCGCCTTGATGCGTCATTTGACGATCGAGTTTGTCGGCCATCGAACGTTCCTGAAACATTACTGCGACCACGCCAGACATTTCCGGGCACGGCGAGACGTAGAGATCAACAATTCGATCGTTACCTATGCGCGGTGACGATATATCAACACGATACTCGTTCACGGGTGACATTACCGCACGCACTTGTTCAACCAGTGCCAGCAAGGGACTGCCGAACGGAACAAGACTTTGTAACGTGCTGCGCGACAGCACCGCGCGGCTCATGCTGAAAAATGCTTCGGCATCGGCATTGGCGAAAACAATGAGACCTTTGAGATCAACCAGAATAACGGCGTGGCGGATATTGTTGAGCGCAATGGCTGCAAAATCAGGGGTGCGAACGCTATCAAACTCAGGCACCATTACGCCGCCCTCCTTTCGTCAATCGCCCGACCGGATGCGTGATGAAACGCATCACGCAATAGAGCTTCGACCCGCGGAGGTTCGACTTCTGTCATTATTTTTTGCCTAAGGTCTGCGATGCCAGAAGTATGTGCGTCCAGATACCAGCCGAGGTGTTTGCGTGCGTGGCGAACGCCGGTTTTTGAACCATAGAGTTCGATCATTGCTTGGTAATGTTCGATTATATAGTCGCATAAAGAACCGGACGAACTTGGGAGCAGGGACTGCGCGCCTGCGGCTTCGGCGGCTATAGCACCTGCAAGCCAAGGCCGACCATAAGAGCCGCGACCGATCATAACCGCATCAGCACCAGATTTTTCCAATGCCTCAACCGCGTCGGACAAGCTCCGGACATCTCCGTTCACAACCAGAGGCACGCCAATGCTTTCTTTGACTTGGCGAATGGTCAACCAATCCGCCTTGCCCTCATAGAATTGGCAACGCGTCCGACCGTGCACCGTGATCATGTGTACGCCGGCTGATTCAGCACGGGTTGCGAGTTCGGGAGCGTTGATGCTTTGATCGTCCCAACCCAAACGCATCTTCAAAGTGACTGGAACAGAGACGGCATTTACTGTGGCTTCAATCAGTGTCAGCGCATGGTCCAGATCGCGCATTAATGCGGACCCGGAATAGCCACCGGTTACCTTTTTGGCCGGACATCCCATATTGATGTCGATCATCGCGGCGCCAACACCCTCCGCCCGCTTTGCCGCCTCACCCATCCAGTAGGCTTCACGACCTGCCAGTTGAACAACATGGTTCTTGAGATTGGCACCAGAGGCCCGCATCGCTGATTCGTCGTCCGCTTTGCAAAAATCGGCGCTGGCAACCATTTCAGAGACGACCATACCTGCCCCTGCCCGCTCGGCTCTATCGCGAAAAGCAATATCAGACACCCCCGACATCGGCGCTTGGAACACACGATTCGGTAACACCACCTTGCCGATGGCGAGCGGCAAAATGAGCTTGTCTTGAAGCTTGCTCTCTGCTTTAGGAACGACAGACACCGCATGATCAAGCATGATTAAAATTTCATCATTTACAATTTCGCCTATTTCATAAGCATATCCGCACTATCTCGCAAGCGCGAAACCAAACCATCGTAGAGATTTATTGGCCTAAATGGTCCGTTTTGTTTTTTCTTAGGCCTTTGGCTGGCGCTGGTCTAACAAGAGAAATCAAGCGAAATTGCGAGACTCCAACTTGCCATATAGAGATATTGTCAAAGACATAGCTGTCATCGTTGTTGCCGCTGGCAGAGGCGAGCGCGCGGGATCGTCCTCCGAGGGGCCGAAACAGTATCGAAAGATTGGCGGCTTTCCTGTCATCAGTCACACAATTCGTGCGCTTCTTATACAGGCCAGAGTGAGTGAAGTGGTGGCTGTGATTCATGCGGATGATGTTGCCATGTTTAAACGCTCATGGCCGCCACAGGACGAGCGGGTTCGATTTGTGCTCGGCGGCGAGACACGGCAAGTCTCAACTCGGCTCGGGCTATTGACGCTGAAAGAAAACCCTCCCCGCTATGTGATGATCCATGATGCTGTGCGCCCTTTTGTGGATTTGGCGCTGCTTAATCGCATCGCTGCCAATTTGGACGATGATATTGGTGTGCTACCGGCGCTTCAAATATCGGATACGATAAAACGGCAGGATGCGGGCGGCCACATCGCCGAGACCATCCCGCGAAAAAATCTTTTCACTGCACAGACACCGCAGGCGTTCTCTTATTTGCGCATCATGGATGCCCACGAGGAAGCCTATAAGAGTGAGACTCAAGATTTCACCGATGATGCGTCGATTGCCGAGTTCACGGGTATGGTTGTCAAAATCATTGAAGGCTCCCCCGAGAATATCAAACTTACTTGGAAGCAGGACATTGAAATGGCCGATCAGAAGCTCAAGGCTGCCATGGCTCTGCCGGATGTGCGCGTCGGTAATGGCTATGATGTTCACTCATTGGAACCCGGCGATCATGTCACGCTCTGCGGCGTGAAGATTAAACATACGGCGAGACTCAATGGTCATTCCGATGCCGATGTGGCGCTGCATGCCCTTACTGACGCCTTGCTGGCGACGCAGGGCGCGGGAGACATTGGTACGCATTTCCCGCCTACTGAGAAAAAATGGAAAGGTGCCGCCTCGCGCACCTTTGTTGAACACGCTGCGAAAATTATCCGCGCCGCCGACGGGCGCATAGCCAATGTGGACATCACCTTGATTTGCGAGTCACCCAAGATCGGTCCCCATCGTGAGGCAATGGTGGACGCAATCGCCATTATGCTACAAATATCCCGTGAGCGCGTGTCGGTCAAAGCAACGACCAACGAAAAGCTCGGGTTCATCGGCCGCAATGAGGGCATTGCCGCCATCGCAACAGCGAGCGTGGTCTATCCCGGCGGATTGATATGAGCGTGTTCGCCAAGGATATTCTCGACTTGGCGGGATCAATCCTCCACACCTGTCGGGAACAGGGTCTGATGCTCGCCACTGCCGAATCATGCACCGGTGGCCTTATCGCCACCTGTTTCACTGAGATCGCAGGGTCGTCGACTGTGTTTGATCGTGGATTTGTGACGTATTCGAACGAAGCCAAACAAGAGATGCTGGGAGTGAAAGCTGCCACGTTGAGCCAATTTGGCGCGGTGTCGCGAGAGACGGCGATGGAAATGGCGCTGGGCGCGTTGGCGCATTCGAAAGCACACATTTCAATTTCGGTGACGGGTATCGCAGGCCCCGGTGGCGGTTCGGTAGAAAAGCCTGTGGGTCTGGTTCATATCGCGATTGCCACTTTAAATGGCGTCTTGGATCATGTCGAATATCGATTTGTTGATCTGGACCGCGCAACCGTCAGGATGATGGCCTTACGGTCCAGCCTAGGAATGGGCAATCAGTTTTTGAGCAGGTCTTTGTGATTGCGATAACGGCGCCATAGCGAGGCTAGGACATTGGAGTAATCGTCGGTCCACGCCGTTGTGGAGGACGCATCACCGGCTTTCCAATTCAGATTTTGATCCAACGTTTTGAAGTCTGCCTCCTCACGCGCCAAAACTGCAACAGTCGTCGGCATCGCCATGCCGACGGTTTCGCTGTTGTTCTCCGGCTTGAATTTTCCAGTTCTGACCGCAAGACCGAGTTCCTTGCCGATGGCCGAGACCACACTTTCCAACTCGAGATGATTATTAGTGATGTGCATGGCGAGCAATCCATGCGGTTTTATCTTGCTCATAAACAACGACACCGCTTCAACGGTCATGAGATGCACGGGAATGGAGTCCGACGAAAACGCATCAATGACCAAGACGTTGTACGTTCCGTCGGCTTTCTTGGCTATTTCAATCCGGCCATCACCGACAATCATTGCAGCGCCAGGCGCGCAATTCGACAGGAAGCGAAAGGTCGCCGGATCCATCGCAAATTTAATCACGGCGGGATCAATTTCATAAAAGTCAGACTTTTCGGACGGGTTTAATTGGCAAGCTAGACTTCCCGCTCCGGTGCCGATCACGCCGACGCGGTCCAAGTTACCGTTAAAATTCTCGCGTGCTGCCGCCACTGCAAGCGCCAAACCGCCATCAGATGTATAATATGTCAGCGGCAGAGGGCGAATTTCGGCTGTGGCATCTGCCAATCGCATCGCGCCGTGAAGCGTTGTTCCATGTTGAATTTGACGAACGCCTTGTTCCGGTATTTCCAAGATGCGCACAATACCGAAGAAGCTGCGCTCGCTGGCTGTTGCCAGATAGTATGTATAGAAAACCGCGGTATTGGCGAAAATCGCAATCGCAGCTGCGCCAACCAGACGCGGGTTACGGTAGAGAAAGTAGAGACCGGCGATGGTCAAGGCGATATTGATAAACACCATGTTTGCATATTGCGATAAAGTGTTCACCGAACTTACGGCATCGATCAAAAACAAACCCAAAGTAATGGTGCCGCCGACCGCAACTGCAAGTGCGGCAGATTTCCAGAGATTTTTGGCTCTGAGTTTGGGGAACACAAAAAGCGTTGCAACGAGCATCAACGGATATTCAGCGACCCATGAAAACAAATGCGGCGCGAGTAGGCTGGTGAACGCTCCACCCAAAACACCGCCGGTCGACATGCTGAAATAGAATTCTGTCAACCGTTGCGAAGAAGGCCGCCGCGCCGCGAGAGCGCCGTGGACATAAAGTGCGGCCATGAAGAAGGCCACAAAATGAATGAGAACGCTGGCATAAATCGGTAAACCAATCGGGTTCAGCGTAAAAAACAGGACGAGCAGAATAGCCGGCAGGGTAAGGTTCTCCACCAAACCATGGGGAACGAGCGGCCTGCGCTGGAAGACAATTACAAAGGTCAACAGAAACAGTGCGAGCGGAACGATCCACAAAAATGGCGCCGCC
>JANOYJ010000541.1:0-1784 GCA_031428815.1 Phyllobacterium sp. | reverse complement strand
GGCGGCGCGGTTGACATCTGGCGCTATGCCGCCGCCCTTGCCCGTGACTTGCATGGCGAGAGCTATAACACGTTGGGCGAGAGCACTTTGGGCGTTGTGCTGCGCGAAGCGATTGGCGTGGTGTCCATCATCACACCTTGGAATTTCCCATTTCTCATCGTCAGCCAAAAGCTCCCCTTCGCCCTCGCCGCCGGATGCACCGCTGTTGTGAAACCATCAGAGCTTTCCTCCGGTTCAACGCTGGTGCTCGGCGAGATTCTGACTGAGGCGGGTGTGCCGGATGGTGTCGTCAACATCATCACCGGCACCGGCGCGGATGCCGGTGCGCCAATGACCACACATCCGGATGTGGACATGATTACCTTCACCGGCTCGACCGGCATTGGCAAATTGACCATGGCCAATGCCGCAGGCTCGCTGAAGAAGGTGTCGCTGGAACTCGGCGGTAAAAATCCGCAGATCGTCTTCCCCGATGCCAATCTCGACGATTTCATCGATGCCGCCGCGTTCGGCGCTTATTTCAACGCGGGAGAATGCTGCAATGCCGGTTCGCGCCTCATTTTGCATCGCGACATCGCCGATGAAGTCGTCAGCCGCGTTTCCTCCTTGTCTGCCAAGATCAAAGTCGGCGATCCGCTCGATCCGCAAACTCAAGTCGGCGCAATCATCACGCCGCAGCACCTCTCGAAAATCGAATCCTATCTCTCAGGGGCAGCCTCCAACGGCGCGACGCTGGCGCATGGCGGGACGACAGTTGATCTCGGCCTCGGTCAATATATGACGCCAACCATTCTCTCCGGCGTTCTGCCCGACATGGCCGTCGCGCGGGAAGAGGTGTTTGGACCGGTGCTTTCGGTGCTGACATTTCAAACTTTGGACGAGGCGATCAGCATCGCCAACTCCGTTGACTATGGCTTGTCAGCGGGCGTGTGGAGTCGCGATTTTGATACCTGCATGACAATCGGTCGCAAGGTGCGGGCCGGAACGATTTGGATGAACACCTTTATGGACGGTGCATCCGAATTGCCCTTCGGCGGCTACAAGCAATCAGGGCTGGGCCGTGAACTGGGCCGCCATGCGGTGGAGGATTACACAGAAACCAAGACGCTCAATATGCATCTTGGCGCACGGACATCAAACTGGATGCCGAAATGATGCGACCCGTTGCACTCATTACCGGCGGCCGCCGCGGCATAGGTCTCGGCATTGCGAAATCGCTTGCCGCTGCCGGCTTTGACGTTGCCATCACGGGCACGAGTGACAGCCCTGACAACGAGGCTGTGCTAAACGACCTGCGCAGTTTCGGCGGCAAAGCTATTTTTATCAAGAGTGATCTTGCTGACTTAAGCGGTCATGAATCGGCCGTTAATACGGTAACCACGCAACTCGGCGCAATCGATTGCCTCGTCAATAATGCCGGAATGGGCTCAGTGGTTCGCGGCGACTTTCTGGAGCTATCGCCGGAGAATTTCGACACAATCATTGCCACCAATCTGCGCGGCACGATGTTTTTCACACAGGCTGTTGTGAAGTCGATGCTGGCAAGTTCAACGCCGAAAACACCGCGCTCAATCATCAACATCACCTCCGTCTCCGCCACAATGAGTTCGCCGGAGCGGCTGGACTATTGTGTCACAAAAGCGGGTCTCGCTGCGTTCACCCAAGGCTTGACGCTGCGCCTTTCCGAAAGCGGCATTTCCGTTTTCGAAGTGCGACCCGGCATTGTCCGCTCTGACATGACAGCAAAAGTTTCCGGTAAATATGACGCGCTGATTGCCGATGGC
>JANOYJ010000540.1:0-2407 GCA_031428815.1 Phyllobacterium sp. | reverse complement strand
GCGAAGGCTTCGGCCAAGATGCGATGCGCGTGGTCATTCTTGGCGACGACCATAACGCCAGTCGTGTCCTTGTCGAGACGGTGCACAATGCCCGGACGCTTGACGCCGCCGACGCCGGAAAGCGTATCGGCGCAATGGTATAGCAGCGCGTTGACCAGCGTGCCTGTCCAGTTGCCGTTGCCGGGATGGACGACAAGCCCCGCCGGCTTGTTGACGACGATGACGTCCTTATCTTCAAACAAAATATCCAGCGGGATATTCTCGGGAAGGGGGTCGGCAGGCTCCGGCTCCGGCAAACGAAGCAGCACGATGTCGCCGAGCTTGAGCTTGCGCTTCGTCTCAGTAACGGCCGTGCCGTTGACCTCCACCATTCCGGCTTCGATCAGCGACTGAATACGGTTGCGAGACAGATCGGGCGCGAGTTGTTCGGCCAGCCATTGATCCATTCGTTTGCCCATCGCGCTTTCACCCGCAACCAGCTCTTTCCCCGCAACCAACTCTTTCAATGAGGGTTCGTCTTCGGTATCAGGGGCGCTGTTGACCAAGGGAATTCCTGAATGAGTGATGCCTTCAAAGAAGAAGACGAAAAGCCGCTGGACCCGGCCATGGAAAAAGTGCGCCGGAAAATGGTCCGCCTGCTCGGTGTTTCCATCGCCGTGATGATGGTGGGTCTTATGGCCGTGCTGGGCGCGATTGTCTACAAGATGAATCGCAGCACGAGCACTGTTGCGGCACTTTCCGCTGACGGCGTGGTGACAGCTGGCACGATCATGCTGCCGAAGGGCGCGTATCTCAATGGTCAAAGCCTTTCCGGCGACCGGATTTCATTGGACGTCACTTTGCAAGGCGGGGCGCGGGAGATTGAGATTTTCGATATGACCACGCAGCGGATTATCGCGCGCTTTTCGGTGAAAGCTGAGTAGATGCCGAAGCGCTTAGCTCTGGTTTCGCTGGTCGTGCGCAATTATGACGAAGCAAAGACTTACTATACGGAAAGCCTCGGCTTCACCCTCGTGGAAGACACCGACATGGGCGGCGGCAAGCGTTGGCTGGTCGTGTCGCCGGAGGGCGTTACAGGAACGAATATTCTTCTGGCTGAAGCCAAGAACGACGCTGAGCGCGCCGCCATTGGCAATCAGACTGGCGGGCGGGTGTCGTTTTTTCTGCATACGGATGATTTTGCCCGCGACCATGCCGCAATGATTGCGAAAGGCGTCAAATTCCGCGAGGAGCCGCGCTATGAGGCGTACGGGACCGTTGCGGTGTTTGAGGATTTGTATGGTAATCTGTTTGATCTGATTGAGCCGAAAGGCGCGGCTGCCTGATTGCATTCGACTCCGTGACAGACTATATCGACCAAGCCGCGCCCATCGTCTAGCGGTCAGGACGACGCCCTCTCACGGCGTAAACACGGGTTCGATTCCCGTTGGGCGTACCAAAACATTTGCTATCACAGTTTCTTGGTGCTTCCGGCATCTTTCAAAATCGCATTGGCAGTATGACGGCTGCCTAGTCCCTTCGGAACGATAAGCCTTATGCCTGATGGATTAAGCCAAATTTCGTGAGATCCCTTGGCGTTCTTCTCATATTGAAATCCGAGGGACTTTATTTCCTTGCAGACGATTTTGTAAAAACCTTCGGGCAAATCAGGCGGCCACGGAATATGGCTTTGGGCGTTGCCAGACTATTGCCGGGACGAGGTCGCGCAGAGGTGTATTCGCTAAATCTTCGGGTGACACATGGTTTGAAAGGATGAGGTTGACACCCTCAGCCATCATGACTTCCTCAAATTCTTCGACGGTCTTGGCCTCGATATGCAATCCGAAAATGTCACTTTCCGAATAGTAGACATTTGCTTCGGGGTCCCAAATCGCCCGCACAGTAAAAATGCGCTGTGTCATTTTCCCGACAAATCTCCGTTATGAAAATATAGACCGTATGCTTTCTACACGAGAATGGGCTCATTGACCAGAATCCAGAATTTGGCTGACCTCAAGCCTTCATCAGCCATTCATGCTCCGCCGCATTGTGAAACTTCCAAGTTCTTGTCGGCCCGGCCATGACATTGAGGTAATAGAGATCATAGCCATGGCAAGCGGCGCAGGGGTGATAACCTTTCGGCACCAGCGTCACATCGCCGTCTTCGATCGCCATGGCGACATCTAAGTCTCTGATACCGTTGGTATCTTTGTCGGTATAGACGCGCTGGAAGGCGAAACCTTGCGACGGGTTGATCCGATGGTAGTAGGTTTCCTCAAGGAACGACTGGCGCGGCAGGTCGTCTTCGTCATGGCGGTGCGGCGGGTAGCTGGATGTATGGCCGCCGGGCGTGATGACTTCGACGACCAGCAAGGAGTCCGCTGGTTCCATTTCCGGCAGAATATTGGTGACAAAGCGCGTATTGGTG
>JANOYJ010000539.1:0-2464 GCA_031428815.1 Phyllobacterium sp. | reverse complement strand
TCGAACGGCGCAGCCATAGCGACGAAAACCTGGAACCCCCGCCTCGGCATTATCGGCGGTCTTTCCATTCTCGGTACCACCGGCGTGGTGCATCCCTTCTCCTGCGCCGCATGGATCCACTCGATTCATCGCGGCGTCGATGTTGCTCGTGCCGCCGGTCTCACCCACATTGCCGGCTCGACCGGATCAACGTCCGAAACCACAGTCCAGGAGCTTCATAATCTCCCTGACATTGCCCTCATCGACATGGGCGATTTCGCCGGCGGCCTCCTCAAATACCTCCGCGCCCACCCCATTGATAAAGTCACGATTGCAGGCGGGTTTGCCAAAATCACCAAGCTCGCTCAAGGCGCGATGGACCTTCATTCCAGCCGCAGCCAGATTGATTTAAACTTTCTTGCGCAGATCGCCTTGAAAGAGGGCTTAAATCAAATTCTGAGGGAAAGGATTCTGAACGCCAACACCGCGCAGGAAGTGCTTGAATTGACTCATGAACACGGCGTTGACTTGGCCGGACCCGTCGCCCGCATGGCGCTGGAAACCTGCCGCGACATTCTGCGCGACGCACCGGTCAGCGTCGAAATCCTCATCACCGACCGCAAGGGGAATGTGCTTGCCCAACAAGGTTGAAACTGTCCTCATTCTCGGCGGCACGAAAGAGGCAGCAGCGCTAGCCGCCGAACTCGTCCGCGACCATCCTGACTGGCGCGTCATCACCTCATTAGCAGGTCGCACAAAGGAGCCGAAACCTCTTGCCGGCGAAGTCCGCATCGGAGGCTTCGGCGGTGTGGAAGGCCTGGCCACTTATTTGTTAAGTGAGCAGATCACAAGCCTCATCGACGCCACCCACCCCTTCGCCCGCCAAATCTCCGCCAACGCCAAACGCGCCGCAGAATTAACTGGCATCCAGCTCGAAACCCGCACCCGCGCACCATGGCAAAAGCGGCCGGGCGACAATTGGCTCGAAGTCAATTCGTTAGAAGAAGCCCGCGACGCCGTCCCTTCCGGCGCCCGAGTGCTGCTGGCGCTAGGCTCACAACACATCGCCCTCTTCGCCAGACGTCCTGATGTGCATTTCTTCGTGCGCATGGTCGATACGCCGGATACACCGCTGGAACTGGCGGATTATGAATTGGTGATCGGGATGCCGGGAACCGTCGAAGAAGAGGAGGCGCTGTTGAAGCGGCACGGCATCACCCACATCGTCTGCCGCAATTCCGGTGGCGACGGGGCTTATGCGAAGATCGCGGCGGCGCGGGAGGGGGCGGTAACCGTGGTGGTGATTGCCCAACCGCAATCCTGAAAAAGCCGTTGAAAGACAACCGCAATCAGGCGCGATGTCATCTGAATCGCCACTGAAGTCTGGATTGCGCGCGCATTGTCGAAGATCACACGTATTACATCTAAAGGCCGCAGGCACTGCCGAACGCTGTCAGCGCACTGATGCTTGTGAGCAGCGCCAGCGGAAAACGCATGAGGCTTCGCCTTGTCCATTCCTGCGCAGCGCTTTCGTCAACTGTTTCGGCTTTCTCGAAGGCCAATGCTTTCGGTATCATGTCAAAGGCGGACCATATCCGCATCGCCACGTGCGCGGCGAGACACACGAGCAAGGCATTGCGCGCACTTGCTTGATTCCATGCCAAAAACAACGTGACCAAAAGCGCCAGCTCAAACACGGTGTGTGCCGGTATCCAGAACAGGCCCCGACTGATTCCGCCTTTGCGCGGCTGGATAATCTCCGGCTTCTTGGGCCACGCGCGATCTACGATGCTATACTCGAATACAGCGCCTCCGAGACCGACATTGGCCAACAGCGCCGTGACGCCCGTGGCGAGGATCACACTGTCCATTGACATTATCTCCGTTACAAAGTATCTTAGTCAACAAGATTTATTCCGGAGTCATCGATGAGTCAAGAGGCCGCCGCGAAACGATTGACCAACGCTTTTCGACGTATGGGAACTGCAAGCGCCCTGCACAGCCAATCTGTGGCGCGCCGACTGGGCCTTGCGTCCGTTGATCTCGAATGTCTCGACATGATTGTTCTCAACGGTCCCGTGACAGCAGGGAAAATTGCAGAGCATACAAAGCTGACGACGGGCGCGGTGACCGGCCTGATAGACCGGCTTCAGAAAAAGGGCTTTGTCGAACGCATCGACGCTCCGGCAGACCGACGCAAGGTGCTGGTCCAAATCGTGCAGGAAAACATCAAATCCATTTCTGACCTCTATCTGCCTATGAGCAAGGCGACCAAAGAAATGATGAAGCGATACACCGCCGAGGAATTGGACCTCGTCGCGGGCTTTATGGAAAAAAGCGCCGAGATTGGGCAGCGGCGGGCGGAGGAATTGGACAAGGCGTACTAAAAGGCAAGTAATGGATATCACCGAACTTGCTGGCGCTTGTCTCACAGCACAAAAGTACATTCGCCAACCGCAAGGATGTGCATTTCGTAGTGCGCATG
>JANOYJ010000538.1:0-7216 GCA_031428815.1 Phyllobacterium sp. | reverse complement strand
GTCGAAGAACTGGAGGTGGCATGGAAGCTGAGCGGCTACTTTCTCGCACGCGACGTCTACAGCCCGCGCGGCATACAACAGCCGGACGCGAGGTCCGCCTTCATCTCTGCCATCAGAAAAGTCTCCGCGCCGCTCGCAGTTGCGGAGTGAATTCAGATCAAGCGCGGATACAAGTTCGACAATTCCTCGCAGTATAATTTGAGAGGGCGTTAGCCCGCCCTCTCAATTATTATTGGAGAGCTAAGCGACCTTGCCGCCACCCTGTTTTGTCACGGTCAGAACCGCAGGGCGTGTTGGCATGCCATCGGCGAAGTCCGGCCAGCGCGTTGCCGGGGTCTCAAACGTTGCAAGACCATCGTCTCCGGGGTGCTGGACGGCAAGGAACAGGGTGTCGGCTGCCGGATTGAAGCTCGGCCCGCACATCTCCGCACCGACCGGGCAGCGGAAGAACAGTTTCGATGTTCCGCGCGTCTCGCCTTCAGTGTCCACCGCCCACAGCCCGTCGGTCCGGCCGGTGGCTTTTTGATTGTTGCCGTCAGTCGCAATCCAAAGCCGGCCATCCGCATCAATGGCGCAATTGTCCGGCATGCCGAACCAGCCATTGGCGGTGGTCGCAGAGGAGAAGCTTGCGCCAACTTCGGCCACTGACGGATCGCCGCATTTCAACAGCACTTCCCATTTTGACCGTGTTGAGGCAAAATCGCCATCGGTTTCGGTGATCTCAATAATGTGGCCAAACAGATTTTCCGCCCGAGGATTTGCTGCGTTCTCTTCGCCTGCCTTGCGCTTGTTATTGTTGGTGAGGAGCACATAGACCTTGCCATTGCGCGGATTTGGCTGAACATCCTCTGGGCGGTCCATCTTGGTGGCACCTAGCACGTCGCCTGCGCGCCTCGCCTCAATAAGCACGCCCGCCTGGTCGGCAAAGCCGTTCTCCGCCGTCAGACCGCCTTGCCCATGCACGAGCGGCATCCAGTCAACAAAGCCGTCTTCGCTGAACTTGGCAACGTAAAGCGTGCCGTCATCCAAAAGGTTCATGTTAGCGGCGCGATCGCTGGCGTTGAAAGTTCCACTGGTGACGAACTTGTAGACATAGTCAAAACGCTCGTCATCGCCGCAGTAGAATACGATGCGGCCATCCTTGTTGACGATGCTCTCGGCTCCCTCATGTTTGGTTCGGCCAAGCGCGGTACGCTTCTTGGGAATGGAGTTGGGATCCATCACATCAACTTCCACCACCCAGCCAAACCGGTTTGGCTCATTGGGCTCCTTGGCAAGGTCAAACCGGTCATGGAACTTGCCCCATGTGTAGGAACTGGCCGGAACGCCATAGCGCTTGTAGTTGGCGGCCTCTGCATGGGCTTCCGGCAGTTCACCGCTGAAGTAGCCGTGGAAGTTCTCCTCGGCCATCAGATAAGTTCCCCATGGTGTCACGCCGCCCGCACAATTGTTGAGTGTTCCAAAAACCTTCCGACCCGAGGGATCGGCAATGGTCATGACGCGGGCATGTCCGGCAGCCGGACCCGTCAGCTCCATCTCGGTCATGACCGTGATGCGCCGATTCAATTTGCCGTCCAGAACCGGTGCCCATTTGCCATTCTCCCGTTTGATTTCAACGACAGTGCCGCCATGAGCGGCCATCTCAATGTCCACCAGCTCCTTGGTGAATTCGCCCATCTTGACCTTGTCTTTGCCTTCGTCGTCTTTGCCGATGGTCGCCCAGTTCGGGAACATCAGCTCGGCATTTGTATATTCGTGGTTGACCACAAGAAGGCCGCGATCCGCCTCGCCGTCGAGCGGAATGAAGCCGACATAGTCGTTGTTGTAGCCGAACTGCCGCGACTGTGCTTCAGCGGTCTGCTTCATCGGATCGAAGTTGGGCGCGTCTGCGAAAATCTTGTCACCCCAGCGCAAGAGGATATCGGCGTCATAACCAGCCGCCACATGATGCTTCTCATCGACACCGGCAGCGATTTCCTCAAAGTCGAATGCTGACTTCGACGCAGCGCGCGCCTCGTCCGCAAGGATTAACGCCAACGGGCTGACGGTAGCCGCAATTGCGGTGACAGCGAGCGAGCCCTGCAGAAAGCCGCGCCTCGAAAAGCGCTTGTTGATAATGTCGCCCATCGTCAGATTGGCCGAACTGTTGCGGCCCACATCTTCTTCTTCCTCGCGGATTTGCGTGGGGGTCTTGATTGGATTAAACGCAGCGTAATGGTTCATGGCAGGCTCCATTGGTCTTGGTATGTCAGAAGACAACAGAGTTGTAACAAGCGCATGACACTTGAATTGGCGGGAACGGCCTGTGGAAAACTCACTCCGCCGGTTGCAATGTTCCGCGTACCACCGCGCTCTCCCGGATAGGCCAATGCACCAAGGCAGCCAAAAGCCCTAGCGCAACTCCAATCCACCATACCGGGTCATAGGTTCCGAAATGGTCGTAAAGATACCCGCCCATCCAAATGCCGATGAACGATCCAACCTGGTGGGATAGAAACACCAATCCGCCGAGCAGTCCAAGGTGTCGGGTCCCAAACATGATTGCCACAAGAGAATTGGTTGGTGGCACCGTGGAAAGCCAGAGCACGCCCATGACAATGGCGAAAATGACCACAGAAGCAGGCGTTTGCGGCAAGAGCAAAAACATCGTCACAGCAATCGAGCGCCCGATATAAATATAGGCGAGCAGATACGGTTTTGAATACCGCTGTCCGACAATCCCAGACGCCAACGATCCAAAAATGTTGAAGAAACCGATCAGCGCCAAAGAAATCGCCGCATACTTTGCCTCGATACCGATATCGCCAAGATAGGCCGGGAAATGTGCCGTGATAAACGCCACTTGGAAGCCGCAAACAAAAAACCCCGCCGTTAGCAATAGATAGCTTTGATGTCCGAACGCCTCGCGTAACGCCTGACCGATACTTTGGTCGATTTCCGCCTGCGATGTCCGGCCCGAACTTGAATTGCCTTTGAGGGGTATCGCCAGAAGCGGGATAAGCACCATCATTGACGCGATCATGACGAGAGCCTGCGACCAGCCGAAGCGCACGATGAATTCCTGTGACAAGGGAGCAAAGATAAACATGCCCGCCGATCCCGCCGCCGTGCCAAGCCCGAAAGCGAATGAACGCTGCTCGGGACTGACATGGCGCGCGAACGCCGAGAGGATGATGCCAAACCCGCCGGCGCCAATGCCAAGCCCGACCAGTGAACCACCGAGATGCAGCACAAGGGGCGTCTTCGCTATTGCCATGAGTACGAAGCCAACCGCAAAAAATACGGCTGACAAAAGCAGCACTTTCCACGAGCCGTATTTGTCAGCGATGGCGCCAAAGAACGGCTGCCCCAAGCCCCAGAAAAGATTTTGCAGAGCAATCGCCAGCCCGAAGGTCTGTCTGTCCCAACCGCGCTCTGAAATGAGTGGCAGTTGAAACAGGCCAAGCGCCGAACGCGGACCGATGGTCAAGACGGCGATAAAGCAGCCTGCGGTAATAATGAGCCAAGGAAAGGAAATTCTGGGGATAGAATTGTGGATAGATTGGCTCATGTGAGTCTCCGGCACTCACTCAAACTATCGCCGACTAAACTCCCAATCAAATTGATTGTTTGTGCTTCATTCATCGATTCTAGTGAACAGTCCGATGCCAATGTAACATGATGTACGCTTTGACGCGCCGGTCTCCGTTCGTGACAAAAAATCATGCTCTAGTGGCTTCTACGACAAAGCCCGGCGTCACAAATGCCGAATGGGGGAGGCATAATTGTCAATCATTCTTGCATTCGCCTCTATTGCAACTTAACTGAACTCCGGCCTGACGTGGGAGGATAGCTATGCGCGAAACACAGAAACCAATAAGCGCTGCCGCTACCACCACGAAGCCCACCGCCGCCGAGCGCTTCGGCGTGCTGCCGCGCCCGGACCTCACCTACACGCCGGAAATCGCCGCCGAAACCGCGCATCTTTACGAGAAGGTGAAGGGCTTCATTCCCGAAATTGAATGGCCCGTTTACGCGCCCTATATCGCCGCCATCAACCGCATCAAAAAACAACGCAACGCCGTCATTCTGGCGCATAATTACCAGACACCGGACATATTCCACTGTGTGGCAGACATTGTCGGCGACAGCCTTCAGCTCGCCCGCGAGGCCACAAAGGTCGATGCCGAAATCATCGTCCAATGCGGCGTGCATTTTATGGCCGAAACCTCCAAGTTGCTCAATCCGCAAAAGACAATTCTCTTCCCAGACATGAAGGCCGGATGCTCGCTCGCCGAATCGATCACCGGAGAAGATGTGCGCCTGCTGCGCGAGGCCAATCCCGGTGTGCCAATTGTCACCTATGTCAACACATCGGCGGACGTGAAGGCCGAGAGTGACATCTGCTGCACTTCGTCGAATGCCGTCGCGGTCGTCGAGAGCTTCGGCGTTGATACGGTCTATTGCATTCCGGATGAATTTCTCGCTCAAAACGTCGCCGCGCAGACCAAAGTGAAAATCCTCACTTGGAAAGGCCATTGCGAAGTGCATGAGCGCTTCACCGCAGAAGAACTGCTTGCCTACAAGGCGGCCGACCCGACCATCCAGATCATCGCCCACCCCGAATGCCCGCCGAGTGTCGTGGCAGTCGCGGATTTCACCGGCTCAACCTCCGGCATGATCCGCTACGTTAAGGAAAACAAGCCGCCGCGTGTGCTCTTGGTCACCGAATGCTCCATGGCGTCCAATGTCGAACTCGAAGTGCCCGAGGTCGAATTCATCAAGCCCTGCAACCTCTGCCCCCACATGAAACGCATCACGCTTCCGAAGATTTTGGATACGCTGTTGAATATGACCGAAGAGATTCTGGTCGATCCCCTGACGGGTGACCGGGCGAGGCTAGCGGTTGAGCGCATGATTAATTTGAAGAATTGATCATGCCAACCACCCAATCATTCCCCCCTCAATCATGGCAGGGCGTTGACGACATCGTCATCGTCGGCGGCGGGCTTGCGGGCCTGTTCTGTGCCCTTAAACTCGCGCCGCGCCCCGTCACCGTGCTTGCCGCTGCCCCTATAGGGCGCGGCGCGTCGTCGGCCTGGGCGCAGGCGGGGATTGCGGCGGCGATTGGTAAGGGAGACACATTCGAAAAGCACATCGCCGACACGATTATCGCGGGTGCAGGTATTGTTGACGAAAAAATCGCGAGCCTGATGGTGCGCGAGGCTCCAGCCCGGATCCATGACCTCTTAGACTATGGCGTACCCTTCGACCGTGATCTGGAAGGCAAACTCATCCAGTCACGCGAGGCGGCGCATTCTGAAAATAGGGTCGTGCGCGTCGGCGGCGACCGGGCGGGCAAGGCGATTATGGAGGCGCTGATTGCCAAAGTGCGCAAGACCAATTCAATTCGCGTCCTCGAAAGTTACGTCGTCGAAGCGCTGATCTCGAATGGCCGCTATGTTTCCGGCGTCGTAGCAAGAGCCGATGCCGGTCGCTCGAAAGTCCGCGTGGAATTTCCCGCCCGCGCAGTGGTGATCGCGACTGGCGGCGTCGGACACTTATTTGCCGTCACCACCAACCCGTCGGAAGCACGCGGCGGCGGCTGCGGTATTGCTGCACGGGCAGGCGCTGTCATCGCCGATCCGGAATTCGTCCAGTTCCACCCGACCGCCATCAATATCGGCCGCGACCCTGCGCCGCTCGCCACAGAGGCCCTGCGCGGCGAGGGTGCACAACTGATCAATAATGCAGGTGAGCGCTTCATGCTGGCCATCCACAAAGACGCCGAGCTCGCCCCCCGCGACATCGTGGCACGTGGCATATTCGCAGAAGTCCAAGCCGGACGCGGCGCATTTTTAGACTGCACTAAAACCGTGGGCGAACATTTCGCTATCGAATTTCCCACCGTCTACGGCTATTGCCGCTCGGCGGGCATCGATCCTGCAGTCGAACCCATTCCCGTCATTCCGGCTGTGCATTACCACATGGGAGGCATCCTCACTGATGCTGACGGGCGCACCTCGCTCGACGGTCTCTGGGCCGCGGGCGAAGTCTCTTCAACCGGCGTGCATGGCGCAAACCGCCTTGCATCGAACTCGCTGCTGGAAGCCGTCGTCTTTGCCGCCCGCATTGCCGACAATATCCAAGGCCTGCTGCCGTCGCCCAAACTCAACGACTGGCCGGAAAACGCCTCCGTGCGCGACGATGACGAGGCGGGCGTGGACACTGCTGCGATGTCTAAACTGCGCAAAGCCATGTCCGCCGATGTCGGCGTTATTCGCAATGCCGCAGGGCTTACGTCTGCGCTAAAAACCATTGTCGATCTGGAGCGCAAGAACAAGCAAGTGCCGTTCGGTAATGTTTTGACCACGGCCAAAATGATGACTGTCGGTGCGTTGAAGCGCGAGGAGAGCCGTGGCGGGCATTTCCGCTCGGATTTTCCCGAACAAGTCGAAAGCTGGAAACACCGCACTTTTATGACCTTGGCCGAAGCGGATGCCTCTGCCGAAGAGATTGTCGGGAGCCTCTGATGACCGCTTATCTGCCTGAGCTTCCGACAATTTTGATAGAAGAAGCCGTTCGCGCTGCCTTGCTCGAAGATCTCGGCAGGGCAGGCGACATCACCTCCAACGCCACGATCCCGCCCGGTGCCAAAGCCATTGCGACGCTGTCGACGCGCGAAGACGGTGTTCTGGCCGGTATTGAATTCGCTCGAACCGCTTTCCGACTGATTGATGCAACACTGGCTTTCGACGCCCGTTTTGCTGATGGTGCCGCGCTAAAAAAAGGCGATATTATCGCCGTCGTCTCCGGACCCGCCCGTTCGCTGCTGTCCGGCGAGCGCGTCGCCTTGAATTTCATGATGCACCTGTCCGGTATCGCATCTTACACGGCGAAATTCGCCGCCGAAATTGCTCATACCAAAGCCCGCGTCACTTGCACCCGCAAGACCTTGCCGGGTCTGCGGGCTTTCGAAAAGTATGCCGTCCGCGTCGGGGGAGGCTCGACGCACCGCTATGGATTGGATGATGCCATTCTCATTAAGGACAACCATATCGCCGTCGCAGGCGGCGTCACCAAAGCTATTCGCGCGGCCAAGGCCTTTGCGGGACATCTGGTCAAGGTCGAATGCGAAGTCACCTCGCTCGACCAATTGCGCGAAGCGTTGACCGAAAAGCCAGACGTGATTCTTCTCGATAACATGGCACCGGAACTGCTTGAACAGGCAGTGAAA
>JANOYJ010000537.1:0-2539 GCA_031428815.1 Phyllobacterium sp. | reverse complement strand
CTTGAACAGCTAATCTGCAAAAATGGCAGGATGATTCCTGCTTTCCTCAACGGTTTTTTCCTAGGCGCCTCGCTGATTATTGCCATCGGCGCGCAGAATGCCTTCATTCTGCGCCAAGGCCTGTTGCGCCAACACGTTTTCATCCTGTGTCTGATTTGCGCCGCCGCCGATGCCGCGCTCATCGCGCTCGGTGTTGCGGGTCTGGGCACATTGATCGCCACGTCACCAAACCTCATCAAAATTGTCACAATCGGCGGCGTGATTTTTCTTTTCACCTATTTCGTCATCGCCTTCCGCCGCGCCATGAAGCCTGTCGCTATGGATACGCGCGGAAAGGGAGAAGGCAATTTGAAGGCCGCCATCGCAACCTGCCTCGCCTTCACTTTCCTCAATCCGCATGTCTATCTGGATACGGTGGTGCTTTTGGGTGGTCTGTCGGCCACTTATGCCGGTTCGGACCGTTGGGCCTATGGCGCAGGTGCCATGATCGCGTCATTTGTCTGGTTTTTCAGCCTCGGCTATGGCGCAAGACTGCTTCAGCCGGTTTTTGAAAAACCAGCCGCTTGGCGTGTATTGGACTTCTTTATTGCAGCAATCATGGCCTTGATCGGCCTGTCGCTTTTAAGCCGCTTGCTTTAAGCGGCCTGCTTCGCGATCATTGAAGCATTGGCGAGCAAGTCGCGCTGACGTGTGATTGCGAGCACAGCGGCAAGCACGGCGCCTGAACCGATTTGACGGTATTGAGCGGTAAGCGCAGCAGAAGCTTCGCGTTCGCGGGATGTTTCAAAGTTTGGCAGGGTTTTCATTTGTGTGTCCATGATGACGTTTTTCCGCTTTTATCCCGCGAAATCGACGAGATCGTGGCGCTTTGGAGGTTTGATTGCGCTTTTTGGGCAATTTTACGTAACAAAAAGTAAAAATCCGCCCATTCCACGCGGTCCAGTCGGGAATGGGCGGTTGCCGACGTGACAAGTGGGAACCTGTCCACTCGGAGAAACCAATATGTTTAACTAATCCAAGCTCATATGGCACCGCATCACCCATATTGGTGATGGACTTGCAAAAATCATCGGCAAAAATCATCACTTGTGATTCGCCGCCTAAACTAATCCGCCCACCCCCATGGTCCGATACGGGGATGAGCGGCTTTTTTCCCGAATGCCGAGTGGGGCGCAATGGACATCCGGAATTTGTTTCCTTGTTGCCAAGGATGACCCTAGGATAGCCTCTCTAAGAAACCTCGCATCACCCATTTGGGGTATGCCGGAAAATAATTAGAAAAAACTGGACAATTTTCAGGTTTTTTTCAACTGCGCTTGAACCCGACATTCAACCTAGAGGTCGGGTTCCGCAATTCACCTTGACCTTCGTGCGGCTTCCCGCCATTGTCCGCGTCATGAAAACGGCAAAGCGCTTCTGCGCCATTTGTATTTCCGGGATTATTAGCTAGCGTTCCGCTGGCCTGACCGTTTTCGACTTATCCAAAGCTCAAGCGAAAATTAAGGTCCGGCCACGGGCATTATGGATTTTTGCGCGATGACGACAGAATTGAAGCTCTACAACACGCTCACCCGCTCGAAGGAGGTCTTCACTCCCATCGATAAGGACAATGTGCGCATGTATGTCTGCGGCCCGACCGTCTACGACTTCGCCCACATCGGCAATGCCCGGCCGGTGATCGTCTTTGACGTCCTCAACCGCCTGCTGCGCCATATCTATGGGGCGGACCATGTGACTTATGTCCGCAATATCACCGACGTCGACGACAAGATCAACGCGCGGGCGTTGCGCGACTATCCCGACCTGCCGTTGAATGACGCGATCCGCAAAGTCACAGAAAAGACCGCGAACCAGTTCCATGAAGATGTGAAGGCGTTGGGCTGCCTTGAACCAGACGTAGAACCCCGCGCCACCGACAATATCGCTCAGATGATTGCGATCATCGAGACGCTGATCGTCAAAGGCTATGCCTACAACACATCCGGCGAAGTCCTGTTCGACACGGTTTCGATGCAGGATTACGGCCAGCTCTCGAAGCGCAACCTCGATGAGCAACAAGCCGGTGCCCGCATCGCCGTCGATGCGCACAAGAAAAACCCCGGCGATTTCGTGCTTTGGAAGCTGTCGTCAGAAGACGAACCCGGCTGGGAGAGCCCATGGGGCAGGGGTCGCCCCGGCTGGCACATTGAATGCTCTGCGATGTCCCGCCGCTATCTCGGCGAAGTCTTCGACATCCACGGCGGTGGCCTAGACCTCATTTTCCCGCACCACGAAAACGAAATCGCCCAAAGTCGATGCGCCCACGGCACGGATGTGATGGCCAATGTCTGGATGCATAACGGCTTCCTGCAAGTCGAGGGCAAGAAAATGTCCAAGAGCGACGGAAATTTCGTGACGATCCATGAGTTGTTACATACGGAGAAGTTCGGCGGGCGGAAATGGCCCGGAGAAGTGCTGCGGCTGGCCATGCTGATGACGCATTACCGCGAGCCAATTGATTTTAGCGTGAGAAGGTTGGAGGAGGCGGAGCGAAAACTAG
>JANOYJ010000536.1:0-5748 GCA_031428815.1 Phyllobacterium sp. | reverse complement strand
AAAAACGGGACAAAGTCAGGCGCACATGTCGGACTCACACTGGAGCGCGGCAATGCACATGTGTTCGACTCGGCTGGAAAAGTGGTTTGACAGGGCGCCGGTCAAAGCGCACATCGACGAGTGCAAGATTTGCAAATCCGGACTAGGCGACTAATGTCCGCTTGAGAAGGTGCGGATTATCTGCAATGGTCGTGCCAAATCAGGACATTAGACATAGCAATCGCGCCGATTGCCTTTTGGAATTGGGAGAGGTCATGAATGTTCGTCAGGACATCCATAATTCCAGCGTCCCCGTTCTCTGTCGGTCATGCGAAGCGCGTCATCGAGGTATTTGTGGTGCGTTGAATGCTGAGCAGCTTGTCTCGCTTTCACGGCAAACGATCAGACGTATCGTCGAACCCGGCACGGAATTGGTTGCGGACAGCACAAACATCACCAATTTCTCCAATGTCTTGTCCGGAGTTGTGAAACTAACAAAAACATTGGCGGACGGCCGTCAGCAAATCGTCGCCTTGCAGTTTGCGCCTGATTTCCTCGGTCGTCCGTTCAAACGGGAAAGTTCGCTCAATGCGGAAGCGGCAACCAAAGTCATGGTCTGCTCCTTCCCCAAGACGATGATCGACGGCTTGATCAAACAATCTCCTGAGCTCGAACACCGGATCTTACAGCAAACGCTCAATGAGCTGGACGAAGCCCGAGAGTGGATGTTGACGCTCGGGCGCAAGAATGCAGCCGAGAAAGTCGCCAGCTTTCTTTATCTCGTCGCATCTCACATTGATCCTGAAAATATCACGAGCGAGGGGCCTGCGACATTCGATCTTCCCCTAACCCGCACTGACATTGCAGACTTTTTAGGTCTGACAATCGAGACGGTGAGCCGCCAGTTTACTAGACTGCGTAAGGATGGTGTCATCGAGATCGAAAACAACCGGAAAATCCGTGTCAGCGAGATGGAACGCCTGCGCCACTGCGCGAGGACGTAGGTCAGGTGTCGAGAAGTTCGTAAAGATATTCCCGCTCGCACGCCACATGTCGTCGAACACCTTCAAAAAACCCTCGCAGCATATAGCCAACGGCTTCCGGCTGATAGCTTCGATCACGTGCGATTCTTTGCAACACTTCACTGATCTCACCTGCATAGTCTTCATCTTCAAGATGCTCGGCGCGCAAGCGAAGCAAGCTTTCATGCAAGACGGGTTTTTCAGGATAATGCTGTTCCAGCCAAGGAAACAAAATGGTCTCCTCGTAGCGATGAACATCAGCAATCAGCGGAACAATCCGGGTTGATACATCCCTGCAAATGCCATGATCGACAAGCGTTGGCAGTGAATCGGCGATTTCTTCGAGTTGTTGGCAAAGTTTCAAAACTTCCCCATGCGCGCGCTCTATAACTTTGACCGGTTCCTCTCCCTGCATGCGGCACAATTGGAGTGCGCCATCATCCGAGGTCGAACCCGTCGAGCGTGAAAAATGCTTTTTGGTTCGAATTTTCATTGCAGAACAGTACCTCGCCCGGATCGGAAAATGTCGATGGCCCATCCTAGGAGCAGAAAGCGAAGTTGCCTTGATCTGAATCAAAGAAACACCTCGCTCGCCGGGCCAAGCAGGAAGACGCACTTGCGCATTGAGGTCGGGGAGCCATCATGAATTACGCGTTCGAATCGATAGCCCTTGGCTTGGCTGCATTCTTGGCCCTGCTCGGTGCGGGATTTGCTCAAGATGACCAATTCCAGCAACATATGTGGGTATTATTCTTTGTGCTGGCGGGAGCGACAATCGTCCTCTTGCGCAAAAGCAATTTTGCGCCGGCAAAGAGCCAGATGGTCAATCAAACTGACTATATGGATGGTCCGGTTCGCTATGGTGTTATTGCTACTCTGTTTTGGGGTATTACCGGCTTTCTGGTGGGCGTCATCGTCGCCGCGCAGTTGGCCTATCCTGATCTCAATATCGAACCGTTTTTCAATTTCGGTCGCATGCGCCCATTGCATACATCAGCTGTCGTTTTTGCCTTTGGTGGAAACGCGCTGATGTCGACCTCTTTTTATGTGGTGCAGCGCACCTCGCGCGCTCGGCTATTCGGAGGCAATCTCGCTTGGTTTGTCTTCTGGGGTTATCAGCTTTTCATCGTGATGGCCGCGACCGGTTATCTGCTCGGGATCACGGAATCCCGTGAATATGCGGAACCGGAATGGTACGTGGACATTTGGCTGACTGTCGTCTGGATCGCATATTTATTGGTCTATCTCGGCACGATCATCAAACGCAAAGAGCCGCATATTTATGTGGCCAACTGGTTCTACCTATCCTTCATTGTCACCGTGGCTATGCTGCATGTCGTCAATAATCTGGCAGTTCCAGTGTCTTTCCTCGGTTCAAAAAGTTATTCGCTGTTTTCGGGCGTTCAGGATGCGCTGACGCAGTGGTGGTATGGGCACAATGCTGTCGGATTTTTTCTAACGGCTGGCTTCCTTGGCATGATGTATTACTTTGTGCCTAAGCAGGCAAATCGTCCGGTTTACTCTTACCGCCTGTCGATCATTCATTTCTGGTCGCTGATCTTCCTCTACATCTGGGCAGGGCCGCATCATCTGCATTACACCGCGCTGCCGGATTGGGCGCAGACGCTTGGCATGGTATTCTCCATCATGTTGTGGATGCCTTCATGGGGGGGCATGATCAACGGCCTGATGACGCTTTCCGGCGCGTGGGACAAGTTACGCACCGATCCGATCTTGCGTATGATGGTGCTTGCCATCGCATTCTACGGCATGTCGACCTTTGAAGGTCCCGTGATGTCAATCAAAGCTGTCAATTCCCTGTCGCATTATACCGATTGGACAATCGGACACGTGCATTCCGGTGCGCTCGGTTGGGTTGGGATGATCTCCTTTGGTGCGATCTATCATCTGGCGCCCAAGCTCTGGAACCGCGAGCGGCTGTATTCGTTGCGGTTGGTGACCTGGCATTTCTGGTTGGCAACACTCGGCATCGTAATTTACGCAGCGGTGCTCTGGGTCGCCGGTATTCAACAGGGTCTGATGTGGCGTGAATATGATGAGCAGGGGTTCCTCGTATATTCCTTCGCCGAGTCCGTTTCCGCCATGTATCCTTACTATGTTCTGCGGATGATTGGCGGGCTCTTATACTTAATTGGCGGCCTCGTCATGGCTTGGAATATCGCCATGACAATACAGGGCAAGGAACGCGAGGAGCTGCCAATTGGCGGCCCTGTCCATCAATTGCAGCCTGCAGAATAGGAATTCAAAATGTCTTTGCTCGACAAACACGGGACAATTGAACGCAATGCCACGCTGCTTCTCGTCGGATCGTTTCTCGTCGTCACAATCGGCGGAATCGTTGAGATCGCGCCCTTGTTCTACCTGCAGAACACCATCGAAAAAGTGGAGGGCATGCGGCCCTACTCACCGCTCGAACTGGTTGGTCGCAACATTTATATCCGCGAGGGATGCTACACCTGCCACAGCCAAATGATCCGTCCGTTTCGTGATGAGGTGGAGCGCTATGGACATTATTCTCTGGCGGCGGAGTCCATGTACGACCACCCGTTCCAATGGGGATCAAAACGCACCGGACCGGATTTGGCCCGTGTCGGCGACCGGTATTCGAATGAATGGCACGTCCAGCATCTGATTGAACCGAGATCGGTCGTACCGGAATCGATCATGCCGAGCTACGCGTTTCTGAAGGCGACACCGCTCAACATCAGAAACATTTCCGCGCACCTGTCGGCAAACAGTCTTGTCGGGGTCCCTTACACCTCTGACATGATCACTAACGCCGCAGCAGATTTAGGCGCGCAAGCAGACCCCAATGCCGACACGACAACCTTGGAGGCGCGTTACCCCAAGGCCAAGGTCGGTGATTTTGATGGTGATGCCGAGGCACTGACAGAGATGGATGCATTAGTAGCTTATCTTCAGATGCTCGGAACTCTGGTGGACTTTTCAACGTACGACGAAGCCGGTGGCGACAGGTAGGAGCAGGTCATGGATTACAACACATTGCGTCACATGGCCGACAGCTGGGGCCTTCTGGCCATGGCAATATTCTTTATCGGAGCGGTGCTTTTCGCATTCCGGCCCGGAAGCCGCAAACATGCCGACGACGCTGCAAATATCCCGTTCAAGGAAGAATAGTCATGGCTGAAAAACCGATTGATGAGGCAACCGGCATATCCACTACGGGGCACGAATGGGATGGGATCACGGAGTTAAATAATCCCATGCCGCGTTGGTGGCTCTGGACCTTTTACGCCTGCATTGTCTGGGCATTGATTTATTCCATTGCCTATCCCGCATGGCCGATGCTGACGACAACAACTAAGGGCTGGCTCGGTTATTCAAGCAGAGCAAATATCCGTCAAGAAATTGCGGATGCAGATCTATTGAAAGCTGACTTCCGCCAAGTCATCGCAGATATGCCGCTTGCTGAGATTGTGACTGACGAGAAATTACGCACTTTTGCCGTGGCAGCCGGGGCGGCGGCGTTCAAAGTCAACTGTATTCAATGCCATGGCACCGGTGCGCAAGGATCGGTCGGTTATCCAAACCTCAATGATGACGATTGGCTTTGGGGCGGCAAGCTGGACGACATCTATCAAACCGTCACTCACGGCGTCCGTTTCACAACCGATGATGAAACTCGTATTTCTGAAATGCCTAAATTCTTTGAACTTTTGAAGCCAGAAGAAATCACCCAAGTCGCGGCCTTTATTGCCAACCTTACAACGCCGCAAACTGACGATGCGTCGGTCGCCGCCGGCATGGCGGTTTTTGCTCAAAATTGTGCGTCTTGTCATGGTGATGACGCCAACGGAAATCGCGATGTCGGAGCGCCCAATCTTGCCGATGCGGTCTCGCTCTACGGCTCAAGCCTTGAGCAGATTACCTCGCAAATTCGTGCTGCGCGGCACGGCGCAATGCCGGCTTGGGGCGCAAGACTTGGCGACGTTACGGTGAAAGAGCTGGCGGTCTTCGTTCATTCATTGGGTGGCGGCGAGCAATAGTGGAACTTGATTGGGTTTTTTGTGCTCGAAACAGTAGATGATAAGGCTCACGAATTTGACCGTCTCGACGTCGAGGCGGTCAATTCCCCGCGCGTACGCCAGCCGCTTTATGCTGCCCGCAAGAAAATTTTTCCCAAGCGTGCGTCTGGCACATTCCGTCGTTTCAAATGGCTGGTGATGCTGGTCACGCTGTCGATCTATTATCTGACGCCTTGGATCAGGTGGGATCGCGGACCTTATGCGCCGGATCAGGCGGTTCTGCTCGACATCGCCAATCGCCGATTCTATTTTTTCATGATCGAAATCTGGCCGCAGGAGTTTTACTACATTGCAGGTCTCTTGGTCATGGCGGGGTTAGGTCTCTTCCTCGTGACGTCCGTCGTTGGCCGTGCGTGGTGCGGCTATACATGCCCCCAAACGGTTTGGGTGGATCTCTTCCTTGTTGTCGAGCGTGCGATTGAGGGCGAGCGCAATGCACGGATCAAACTCGATTCCGCCCCGTGGTCATTCGGCAAACTGACTAAACGGTTGTCAAAGCACGCGATCTGGCTTTTGATCGGTATGCTGACGGGTGGTGCTTGGATATTCTACTTCGCCGATGCGCCAACTCTGCTTGACAGCTTCATTCACGGCGATGCCCCGCCAATTGCTTACATTACCGTCGCCGTCTTGACGGCCACCACTTATGTATTCGGCGGGTTAATGCGCGAACAGGTCTG
>JANOYJ010000535.1:0-2484 GCA_031428815.1 Phyllobacterium sp. | reverse complement strand
CATCGGCTTGCCGACAATGTTGGAGCGTCCGACAACAACGGCATTCAGGCCGGAAAGGTCCTTGCCATGAATCTTGCCAATCAAGAGCATGGAACCGGCGGGGGTGCAGGGAACAAAAGCGGTGTCCAATTCTCCCGCACCGAGCTTGCCGACATTGACGAAATGAAAGCCATCCACATCCTTGTCCGGCGCAATCGTCTGAATGATCTTGCCCGTATCTATATGTTTGGGCAGCGGCAATTGCACGAGAATGCCATGGATTTCCGTGTCAGCGTTCAGCTTGCGCACGAGTGCCAAGACATCGTTTTCCGAAGTCATCTCGGGAAGCGAGTGCTGCACGGAATGGAAATGACATTCCTTGGCTTTCTTGCTCTTGGACGACACATAGACCTGGCTCGCGGGATCTTCCCCGACAATGACCACAGCGATGCCGGGTGTGACGCCCGCTTCTGCAATCAACCGCGCCGATGCCGTCTTGACCTTGGCAACAACTTCCTCCGCAATGGCTCTGCCATCAATGACTTTGGTCATAAATCTCTCCAACTCTGTGCGGCGAACCTAAAGCAGCGGCCAAAGTGGCAATTGCGCGGATGCGTCGCGGCTTGCCCTATTAACGATAGGCGTGGCGGTCAATCGGTTGAGGAAGCAGAGAGAGAAATGAATGACGGAATCTTTCAGACCATCATATCAATGAGTTCATGCGCGGCGTCGTCTTGCAAAATCCGTCAAAGCGGAGCGGAATTCCTCAATGCTTTCCTGAATTTCAGCAAGGCGTGGATCACCCGCGGCATAGCCGTGGCGCTGCTCTTGGACCGGAGCGGCGACAACAGGCTGCGGGACAGACGAGGGTTGCACCGGCGCAGACCGCTGGGCTTCCTGAGCAAACGGATGCAAAGGCTGCGCATAGACGGGCATCTGTACCTGAACCGGCTGCGGCATGATCGGCTGTGGCAGCGACCAGCCCGGCTGCGGCATTTGGTGTTGCGGCACGAAGGCGGGTTGATGCGCGTACACGGGTTGCGGATACATCATCGGACCGGGCTGAACCATCTGCTGCGGATAAGTCATGGGCGGTTGCACCGGCCATTGTTGCACGGGTCGAGCCATGGCGGGTGCCATTTGCGGAAAAGCAATAGGGGCCTGTGCGACCGGTGCCGCAGCAAAAGTTGGCGGTTGTGGATCCCAGTATGGAGATGGCTGAGCGGGCTCTGCGTATCGTGGTGCAAATCCTTGCAGCGGCATTTCCGCAACCGGGGCAGATTGCTCACGCCTTCCGGGCAGAGCGCCGCGAACGCTTTCAACAATATTGCGTGGCTTGCGAGGTTGGAACATTCCACCACCACTGCCATCGCCGGGCGCGGGCACAACAGATTTTGCACGGGGTGTGGGTCGGGCATTTCCGGTCAACTGACTCCGCACGCTATCGACAATGCCTTTGAGAATAGCAAGCGCCAGACCGAGACCCAGACCCGCGAAAAAGCCCGCGATAACGACCACTTTGCGCGAGGTGCCAACAGGATCTTGTGCCGCGCGAGGTGGCACGATCAGCGAGATATTAGAGGTATTCAGGCCGACTTGTTCGGCTGTCTGACCGGCACGCAGCAGATAGGCTTCGTAGACAGAACGCTTGACATCGACATCTCGCTGCAGTTCTCGCAGCTTTATCATGTCATCGCCCATATTGCCTTGACGCGCCTTGAGTTCGGCGAGACGGCCAGCAAGATCCTGCTCGGTTTGAATGGCGCGCTTCAAATCGGTTTGCATCGACGACGACACACGGCGAATTTCTGCACTGATGCCCGTGCGAATACTTGCAAGCTCGCTCTCGGACTGAATGCGCTCGGGATGAAGGTTCCCAAGTTTAGTCGCGATTCCATCAAGTTTTTGCTTGGCGATCGAATACTGTCCCCGCAAAGCGGTTAGAACAGGAGAATTCACTTCTTCCGGTAAGCCGCCTCCGACCACACCTTCAAGCGTCACATCTTTCATAGACTTGGCGCGAGCATTCAATGCGATCGTCTGGCCTTTGGCGACGGATAACTGATCGTTGAGGCGCAAAATCGCCTCGTCATCAATCATGCGGCCTTCGACGCCGATAAGGTCGTTTTGTGATTTGAAATTCTCAACAAGTTGCTCGGCTTTTTCGAGTTTGGCTTTCAGATCATTGAGTGGTGCGGTAAGTTCCTCGGAAGTTTGCTGAACTGTTTCCGATTGCTGACGCCTCTGTTCTGCAATGTAAACCGTCACAATCTTGTCGGCGATGTTCGCGGCCTTTTGCGCGTCCTCCGAGCCAGCCGTTATATTAATGTTGTAGGTCTTGGCACCGCGCTCAACAGACACATGTTCAGCAAGGTAAACCGCTGCTGCGCGTGCTCTGTCGCTTTGCGCGTCCTTGCCACCGAATATATCCAATACGGCATCAAGCCCACCTGCTTGCCGGGCACCATTAAATTCCGGGTCGTCGAAGAGTTTTTACTGCTCAAC
>JANOYJ010000534.1:0-2029 GCA_031428815.1 Phyllobacterium sp. | reverse complement strand
CGCACATGAAAAACGGTCCCTTGCGCGTTGGTATTGGCGGGCCTGTCGGCTCAGGCAAGACCACGCTGACAGAAAAACTCTGCAAAGCCATGCGCGATCGGTATTCGCTCGCGGTCATCACCAACGACATCTACACTAAGGAAGACGCGCTGATCCTCAACCGGCTTCAAGCCTTGCCGGAAGAGCGTATCATGGGTGTTGAAACCGGCGGCTGTCCGCACACCGCTATTCGCGAAGACGCATCCATTAACCTTGCCGCCATTGATGAAATGACCAAACGTATTCCCGGTCTCGATGTCATCTTCATCGAATCCGGCGGCGACAATCTGGCGGCCACATTCTCGCCTGACCTCGCCGATCTATCCATCTATGTCATCTCGGTTTGCCAGGGCGAGAAAATCCCGCGCAAAGGCGGCCCCGCCATTACGCGATCCGACCTCTTGGTCATCAACAAGACTGATCTCGCGCCACATGTTTTGGCCGATCTTGACGTCATGGAAAGCGATACGAGGAGCGTTCGGGGCGAACGCCCTTATGTATTCACTGACATGCTGAGGCAAAAGGGCTTGTCTGAGATCATAGCTTTCATTGAAAAGAGCGGCGGCCTGCATGCTTATCAGTCGTTGAAAATCGTGACCCAGCGTCCCATCCTTGAAGACAGGCTGGTCGAAAATCGCTGACCTGACAATTGTTTCGAGCGCCCAGGAGGCACCCTCAACTTAACGAGTGCAAGACGGCGCGGATGATCTGGGCTCTGTTGACCAGAGGTGGAGTATACCACAGTCCAATGGAAACAAGGGCGAACGAGATCCCAGCTTACGGATCCCGACCGCCCGTACGAGCTGACCGGCGAGGGCCGGCAGAAGCGAGGTGCATAAGCAGACGATGAACCCACGGGACGAAATCCCGAAACAGGACAGGCCGAAACCCGTGACGCGCACAAAGTGCGCCCCCTTGATCCAGCCACCTGCTTCGCGGACTTCATCGAGGCCAGCGGTCTTGAGCCGCACATAAAGGCCGGACATACGACCGCACCGTCCTCATGTGGTAAATTCGACTGAAAAGCATCTTGCACTGCGGGTCGTTCCACATATCACGGGTTGAACGAATGGGGAAGAAATGGGACTTCTGACTTAAGCCAATAGAGCGGATATGGTTTTGTTTGAAACTGCAATTGAAACTATCGCACAATTGCAAATGCCATAGCGCTTGGTGTAATATTTTACTTATCAAGAGGTCGCGTAAAGTTGAGCGCCGTGACTTTGGATTGACTTGGCGCTGTCTTTAATATCTTATTAACAATCGTGAGATCGGAATTCCCAGAAACCTGTTCTGTCTGACAATCTCGAACAAAACAGGCGAGGCGCATTGGGTTCAGACATCCGCGCTGGCCTCATTAGGCAGAGAAATCTGCACCAATGCCGCTTTTGACTGCCGATCTGATGATCGTAGCGGGAGGAAAGCATGGCAACCGTAACCAGTTTCGACCTCGACTCCACAGTCGCGGGCACCAATGGCAGTGCGACATATATTGAAGGCAGCGCAGCTGTACTTATTGCGGCCAACGCAACGGTGACTGCGAGCGGCAATTTTGCCGGCCAAACTTTGACGATCTCAGGACTGCTTGCCGAAGATACGATCTACTTTGCCGATAGCCTCTCCATCACAGGCGGCAAGAATATCAAGATTGGCAACAAGATTGTTGCGACCTTCACCGGGGGAACCAACGGCACGGATTTGGTGATCACATTCACCAACAATGCAGTCAGTTCCTCCGTTCAGACGGTGCTGAGGAGCCTCACCTATCTGGACAGCAGCGATTCCCCGACACTCAATCACACGCTTACCTACAATCTGACTGGCACAACGCGTACGGAACTGCTGACCGTAACGCCGGTCAATGACGCGCCGGTCGCAGACCTCAACGGAGCCACAGCAGGCAACGGTGGGATCGCAGCGTCTACCGAGCAAACGGCTGTTGCCATTGCGCCGCAGGCAACACTCTTCGACCCCGATTCCAACACATTCG
>JANOYJ010000533.1:0-5987 GCA_031428815.1 Phyllobacterium sp. | reverse complement strand
GCATAAGAACAAAATAGGAACAAAAGCCTTGCGGCGTCAAGTTGACGTGTGGCAAGCAGGCATATGGGGAGCGTTATCAGCGAGCCGAAAACCAATATTGAGCCTGACCACTACGAATCTTCCTGCGCTGAAATGATCGCTCTTTGTAGCGGTGATGCTCGCTGGCGGTTAAGACGCTTCTCGTCGCTAACGCTTTCCTAGAGCAGGACTGGCGCTTACAAAGCTTTCCGTAAGTTATGGCTAAGACCGCCACCGCGGGTCAAACTGCAATAATGACCTTGAGCGCCTGTGTCTTTGCGGCGTGGGCAAATGTGTCATAGGCTTCAATAATTTGGTCCAGCTTGAACCGGTGTGTGATAAGCTGTTTGGGATCAAGCTTTTTGGCGCCGACCGTTTTCAGCAGCATCGGCGTGCTTGACGTATCGACGAGACCGGTGGTGATCGTGATATTCCGGTCCCAGAGCGATTCGAGATGGAGGTCGGCTTTCGCGCCATGAACGCCGATATTAGCGATGACGCCGCCCGCCGCCACCAGCTTCTGGCAAAGTTCGAAGGTAGCGGCGATGCCCACGGCCTCGATGACGGTGTCGACGCCGCGGCCGTCCGTAAGTTTCATCAGCGCTTCAACGGCGTTGTCGCTGCCGCTGTTGATGACCGCCGTTGCGCCAAAGCGTGACGCCACTGACAGCCGGTTAGCGTCAAGGTCGATCATGATGATCTGCGCCGGTGAATAAAACTGTGCCGTCAGCAGCGCCGCAAGCCCGATCGGACCCGAGCCGACAATGGCTACGCTTCCGCCCGGAATCACCCGACCGTTCAAGACGCCGCACTCAAAGCCGGTGGGCAAAATGTCGCTCAGCATGACCAATGCCTCTTCATCAGCGCCGGGCGGAATAGGATAAAGGCTCGTGTCGGCATAGGGAATGCGGACAAACTCGGCCTGCGTGCCATCAATTTTATGTCCGAGAATCCAGCCGCCGGTCGTGCAATGCGAGAACATCTGTTTGCGGCAATATTCGCATTTGCCGCAGGCGCTTATGCATGAAATCAGCACGCGGTCGCCAGCTTTGAACATGGAGACGGCGGAGCCCGCCGTTTCCACAATGCCGACTCCCTCGTGCCCGAGAATGCGCCCCGGCTCGCAGGTGGCGACATCGCCTTTGAGAATATGAAGGTCGGTGCCGCAGATCGTTGTCTTTGTCATACGGACAATGGCGTCCGTCGGCGTGCTGATCTTTGGCATACCGCGGTCTTCCAGCACTTTCTTTCCCGGGCCGAGATAAACGAGAGCTTTCATCAATTCGATCCTTAGTAGGGATAATGGGGACGCTTTTTGAACATTTCACAGTTTGCTTGCTCTTGCTGCCTACGCGTCGAGCGGGCACCGCCGTGTTCGAACGCGCCCAGAAAGGATTCCTTTGGCGCGCACCTGCAACTCCACTCGCAAATGATTTCCGGGGTAAGGAGCATGACGAAAGCCTTTGCCCGCTCCGGCAAAACTCGGAAGTGTCAAAAAAGTTCCATTCCATGGAACTGAATTCTGAATTCGACGTTTCATCTGGATTGGTTCTTGGAATAAGTTTTGGGACCTGCCTTTCGGTGCGGTTAGGCGGTGAGGGAATTGCCGCTTTTGATCCAGCGCAGCAAATGAGAGATCACAAGCGCGCTACTTGGAAGGCATACTGACCGGCCAAGCGAACGCCCTCTCAACAAGCTCTGAGACGATTATAAAGAACAGCTTCAAAATGTAAGTTATCCGTGGGAGACTTTGCCAATGCACTTCCTTGTGCCGATTGATGGATCTGAAGCCGCCTTTCGAGCTGTTGAGTTTGCAGCAAAGCTGGCAGGCGGCCGAGATTCTAAGATCACTATTTTTGCTGTTCGCCAA
The DNA here is from genome assembly GCA_031428815.1 of Phyllobacterium sp. GTDB lineage: Bacteria > Pseudomonadota > Alphaproteobacteria > Rhizobiales > Rhizobiaceae > JANOYJ01. The sequence goes on along the minus strand of JANOYJ010000533.1, from coordinate 4,099 downwards.
TACATTGTGGGCAGGCACATGGTTGCCGCTTTCCTGTCCATGGAAGAGGTCGATGCCCTGCTCAACAAGGCAAAAGAACTGGCAATCGCGGCCGGCGCCAAGCAGGTCCTAGCCGCCCAACTCGACGCGCGTGATGTCTCGCACGCAATCGTCAGCTTTGCCGACGAGCATGAAGTCAATCTGATTGTCATGGGAGCTTCCGGCTTAGGCGGATTTAAGGCCTTCTTGATTGGATCGATATCAACTGAAGTGCTCAAGAAATCGATTTGCCCCGTGGCAATCGTTCATTGATGTCAGTCTCCCCCAAACTCGACATAAGCATCAATCTTAACCGGGATCGCAAAAGAGCTGAAGCACTCCTGCCGGCTCAAGGCCTTGGCGATGCGCAGGTTCAATCACTTTTGAGGTCGGAGGGCTTTAACGAGTTACCCCGCCCCGACCAGAGGACGTGGCTGCACATCGTTCTTGAGGTTGTGCGGGAACCGATGCTGGCCCTGCTGCTTGGCAGCGGCGTGGTATATCTGCTGTTGGGCGAAATGCAGGATGCGCTCATCCTCATGGCATTTGCCATGATGTCGGTCTTGATAACCGTGGTGCAGGAGGCCCGCACGGAGCGTGTGCTCGAGGCGCTGCGGGACCTGACCAGCCCACGCGCAATGGTCATCCGCAATGGAGCGCGCGTTCGCATTCCGGGCCGGGAGGTGGTGCGCGGTGATCTTGTCGTGCTGGCGGAAGGCGACCGTGTGCCCGCCGACGCGTTTATCATTGAGGCCCATGATCTTCAAACCGACGAATCTCTTTTGACCGGCGAATCCGTGCCGGTGCGCAAGCTGGCAGGCAAAGCGCTGAAGCAGATTGAAGCCGGCAGACCCGGCGGTGATGATCTGCCGTTCGTGTTTTCCGGCTCTTTGGTGGTGCGGGGCAATGCGGTCTGCACGGTCACAGCAACCGGCCCAAGAAGTGAAATCGGCAAGATTGGCCATTCGCTCAGCACGCTCGAAACCGAGCCGCCCCGGCTGCAGGCGCAGACCCGCAGGCTGGTTAAAATCTTCGCCTTGGTGGGCGGCGCGGTCAGTGTTCTCGCAATTGTCCTGTATGGCACCTTGCGCGGCGGATGGCTGGACGGTCTGCTGGCGGGAATCGCGCTTGGCATGTCGATGCTGCCGGAAGAATTTCCCGTCGTGCTCGCGGTCTTCATGGCCATGGGCGCATGGCGGATCTCCAAAGCGCGCGTCCTGACACGGCGGGCATCCGCCATTGAGACTTTGGGTTCGGCAACTGTTTTGTGCACGGACAAGACCGGCACTCTGACGGAAAACCGTATGTCAATTGCCGAGCTCCGTCTTAGGGAACCAAAAACAATCTGGGTGCGCGGGGCAAAGCCAGCGCCAATGCCGGAAGCGTTCCATGATCTTGCACGGTCCGGTTTTCTGGCGAGCGCGCCTGAACCGTTCGATCCGATGGACAAGGCGTTTCATGAACTTTCACGTGAACAACTGGCCGAAGGCAGACAACCCCAGAACGACGGTTCCAACATGGTGCACGCCTATGGTCTGCGGCCAGACCTGCTTGCCATCACGCAGGTCTGGCGCGGAACAGGCAGCAAAGCAAAAAGCACGGTTGCCGCCAAGGGGGCGCCGGAAGCGATCGCCGGACTTTGTGATCTCAGCAGCAAGGACCGCGCCGCGATCACCAAGGCGGTCAATGAAATGGCCGCAAAAGGCCTGCGGGTGCTCGGCGTCGCGCAGGCAGCGTTCACCGGACAGAAGTGGCCCGCAACGCCGCGCGGCTTCGCCTTCAAATTCGCAGGCTTGGTCGGCCTCGCCGATCCGCTGCGCGCCAGCGTTCCGGATGCCGTCAGCCAATGCCGCTCCGCCGGCATCAAGGTTGTCATGATCACCGGCGACTACCCGGCGACAGCGCAGGCGATCGCAGGTCAGGCCGGCCTTGACGCCGATGACATGATAACCGGCGCACAGCTGGAGGCCATGAGCGGGGCGGAACTGACGAAGCGTGTGAGAACCGCGACTGTCTATGCGCGCATCATGCCGGAGCAGAAACTGCGCATCGTCGAAGCGCTCAAGGCCAATGGCGAAATTGTCGCCATGACCGGCGACGGCGTCAACGACGCGCCGTCCCTGAAGGCGGCGCATATCGGCATTGCCATGGGCGGGCGGGGCACGGATGTGGCGCGCGAAGCGTCGTCAATCGTGCTCCTCGACGATGATTTTGGTTCGATTGTCCAGGCGGTCAGGCTGGGCCGGCGCATTTATGACAATTTGCGCAAGGCGATGAGTTTCATTTTCGCGGTGCATGTGCCGATTGCCGGATTGGCGCTGCTGCCCTTGCTGTTCGGCCTTCCCATACTCTTCGGCCCCATGCATATCGCGTTTTTGGAAATGGTCATCGATCCCGTCTGCTCGCTGGTTTTTGAAGCCGAAAGCGAAGAGGACGATGTCATGGCGCGTGCGCCGCGCGCGCCCGATGCGCCGCTGTTCTCGCGCCACATGATCATCTGGAGCCTCCTGCAAGGCGCGCTCGCATTCGCTCTGGTCGCCGCCATTTATATTGTCGCGCTCAAACAGGGCATGCCGGTCAATGAGGTGCGGGCCTTGACCTTCTTCTCGCTCGTCATGGCGATTGTCGGCCTGACATTCGTCAACCGCACTTTCAGCGCCTCGATCATCACCGCAGTCAGCCGGCGCAACACCGCCCTGAGATGGGTGCTCGTCGGTGTGGGCTCCATGCTGGCGCTGACGCTTGCATGGCCCTTAGTGAGCAATCTCTTCCGTTTTGGCCCGCTGCATCTCAACGATCTTGCAGTCACGCTTGGCGCAGGTGTCATTGTGCTGATCGTGCTCGAACTGGCCAAGCCGCCATTGCGTGAATGGCTGCGAAACTAGGATGTCATTAGGTGGCTTAGCAGCACGAACATGACCATGGACATGGTGATTTGGAACACGAACCCGCCCATATTCATCACAGCCATCACCATCACACACATGACGGATCGGTGAATGAGCCGCATTCACATGTTCATAGCCACAAATCATTGCGACACTCCCATGTCCATTATCCCGACCTGCATCATCGGCACGGGCATTGATTTACAGTCCATGCCTTGGTTGCGGCAGGTAAATTTGGAATCGTGTAGACGAAAAAGGGCTCGCACTTTTAGGCGCACCGCCTTTTTTAAGGCGCTGCTTTTCTGAAATCAAATGGATGGTTTGACTACTGGATGCCTGCGGACTTGAATATGAGAATGACAATCAGTCCCGGTGCATTGTCTCGGAGTTCGATTTCTGCGTCATGCAGGTTTGCGATGGACAACGCGAGGCTCAATCCGAGTCCGCTTCCCTGCGTCGTGCGGCTTTGTTTCACTCGGTATAATTGCCGGAAGACTTTCTCACGCTTCTTCGCGCCGCTGACGGGCTTGGCGCTGCTGGGCGAGTTTCGCGCGGTCTTGCCGCTTGCCCGTGCGGTGCCACGGATGGCCGGGGGCAGCCGAACGCGGCTGGACCGTGTTCTGACCCATCTGCATCACAATTATTCCGAACCCGTTTCCCTGCCAGCGCCTGCCGATGTGGCCGCACTCAGCCTTTCCGGGTTGCACCGCATGTTCGTCAAACATACTCAGACCAGCATTACGGGGTATTTGTCCGGCCTGCGGATCGGGGATGCCTGCGCGCGCCTCTCCTCCACGGATCAGCCGATCCGCCACATCGCCGAGGCTGTGGGCTTTGCTTCACTCGCCAACTTCAACCGCCAGTTCAAGGCCCATCTGGACATAACACCAAGGGCCTATCGGGATAAATTCCGTCGCAGGGGCAAGTAAGCTCACAAGCGGGTCACTCGATCTTTTATGGTCGAATCTCTGGACAATGGATTCATCGGCCGCATTCACGAGAGCAATATCCCGACGGTGATTGGGACGAACGCCCGTGAGGGGCCCGAACACGTCTATGCAATCCTCGCCCGCGCAAGATGCCGATCGCCCCCGACTCAGCTCATGTTTGCTCGGCTGCCTATTGAGCCACGCTCAACTATGCTGGCTCGGTCGATCATTCTCAGGGTCAAACTGGTTGGGTTTTCCGGAAAT
>JANOYJ010000532.1:0-8100 GCA_031428815.1 Phyllobacterium sp. | reverse complement strand
CGTTGCCTCTGAAACTTCAGCGTCCAATTCCGCCAAGCGGTTTTTTTGGGCTAACCTCTGAGCCGCCGCAGTCGGTGCATCGGCACCGGCAACAAAGCCATCCCAGCGCCAGAGAGCGCCCTGTTTGGACACGAGCCGTTGGCCGGGACGCAATAACTTCAAGAGCCGGGGCGCATCTGCCGCCTCAACAATCCCGATCTGGGAGAGGCGGCGCTGCAATTGTGCGGGCGCACGGACATGCGCGGAAAGCGGCGTCGCGCCCTCGGGCAGATCGAGAGCCTCGTGCACGAATATTGAATCAGACCAATAAGCTGCGGCGGAACGATCAAGCGGTGAATCAAGGTCTTCGCCCAAAGCCGCGCCGAGCGCGACTTCAAAACCTTTGTCAACTTTCATCTGCTCAACAACAGCTGGAAACAGACCCTTGGATCCAGCGTTCAATATATTGGCCAGCGTCCGCGCTTCCGTCTCGACGCGGCCCAAAGCGGTTCGTGCTTCCTGTACAGGCTCGCGCGTGTCGTTTTCCTTTAGGCGATAGAGAGCAACGTGCCGTTCTGCATCTGCCACCAATCGTTCCGCGTCGCCTTGCGACTTTTCAGCGGCCTCCAGCTCAACCCGTTTCTGGGCAGGATCGGCGAGCGCGGAAATACGCACTTGAATCTGTTCGGCTTCATCGGCAATTTTGCCAAGTTGCGCAGCCAGTCGCGCCCGGCGCTCGCCCGCTTCACGCTGTGCTCGCTCCAGTTGATTGCGTAAAGCAGTCACTTCGGCGCGTTCGCTGGTAATAGCTAAAAGCGCAGCTTCGCTGAGCTTCAGCTTAGCATCGTCTGCCTGAAAGACAGCCCATCGCGCGCCCTCGTGTACCAATGCGTTTTCACTGACCGCTTTGAGTTCGTGTTCTTCGCTGGTCAGTCGATCCAATATGCCGGCATTGTCGACAAGCAATTGCTCTTCGCGCCGAATGTCACTGGTAAGTTGCCCGAGCCGGGTTTCGAGTTCGGCCTTTCGATTATGTAAACGCTGCGCTTCTTCTTCGATTTGGGCTTTGGCGATCGTCAGGCGCTGCAATGTCGCGGCGGTCTTGGCCTCGGCATCGCGCAAGTCTGGCAGATGCATGGCGCCGACTGCTTGATCCTTAACCGCGCTCATCTGGTGCTGCGCACGCTCGGCGACCAGCGATGTCGCAATATTCAATGCAGAATTAGCTTCCCCTTCCTGCACTTTGGATTGGGTCCAACGCGTATGGAGAAGAATGGCTTCGGATTTTCGAATATCAGCAGAGAGCGTCTTAAACCGCGATGCCTGCCGTGCCTGCCGCTTGAGGCTTTCTATTTGGCTGGCGAGTTCCGCGGTCACATCGTCCAAGCGTTCGAGATTGGTTTCGGCAGCGCGAAGTCTGAGTTCAGCCTCATGCCGGCGCGTATGAAGGCCCGATATGCCTGCCGCCTCTTCGAGCAGCGCACGCCGCGCCTGTGGTTTGGCTTGAATGAGTTCGCCGATACGCCCCTGTCCGACCATGGACGGTGAGCGGGCGCCAGTGGATTGATCAGCAAACAACAGCTGCACGTCTTTTGCCCGCGCTTCTTTGCCGTTGATGCGGTAAACGGAGCCAGACTCGCGCTCAATGCGGCGCGAGACGACGAGTTCATCGCTATCGTTAAAACCCGCTGGGGCGGTGCGGTCATTGTTTTCGAGAAACAGCGTGACTTCCGCCGTATTGCGCGACGGTCTGGTTCCCGAACCGGAGAAGATTACGTCGTCCATGCCGGACGCGCGCATGTTCTTATAGGAATTCTCGCCCATCACCCAGCGAAGCGCTTCGACCAAATTGGACTTACCGCAACCATTGGGTCCGACAACGCCGGTCAGTCCCTTCTCAATCAGGAACTCGGTCGGTTCGACAAAGGATTTGAAACCGAGAAGGCGTAGCTTGGAAAAGCGCATCAGCAAACGTCCCCAAGGCCGTCATGCGCGACAGCAAAGGCAGATGCAGCTTGACGGGATTGCTTAAAGCATGCCGTCAATGATGGCCGACATTTCCTCAATAGACATCGCCCCCGCATATTTTTTGCCGTTGATGAAGAAGGTTGGTGTCGATTCCACGCCAAAATCCTTTGACGCACGCTCACGCACCGCATTCACATCGTCCAGAAGCTTCTGGTTCGTCAAGCAAGCCTTGAAACTATCCTGTGAAAAACCGGCCAAACGGGCAATTTGCAACAAAGCGCCTTGCGGATCATCAGATGTCGCCCAGACTTCCTGCTGCTGGAACAGAACGTTAATCATCGCGTAATGCTTATCTTCCGCTGAGCAACGTGCCAACATGAACGCCGCTGTCGCGCGCGGATCAAACGGGAATTCGCGCAAGATCAGCCGCGCCTTGCCAGTGTCGAGATATTTCTTGGTCAGCTCCGGCAGCGTTACTTCATGGAACTGGCGGCAATGCGGACAGGTCATTGAGGCATATTCAACGATCGTTACCTTGGCATCTTCTTTGCCAATCGAAATGTCTTTGAGCGCACCCGGCATCATCAACTTGGCCACATCGACTTCGCCGTCAGGAGCTTTTGCCGCCAATGGCGCAGCGACCTTCACGGGCTCTGCTGCTTTGGGTGCCGCGACATCGCCAGGCTTTGTCACCGCCGCCGTCGTCTCAGCGCTTGGCGCCGCCTTTGGTGCCTCTGCTGCCGGGTTGCTGTCCGCGGCTTTGTCGTTGCACGCTGCAAGAAACAGAGCGACGGCACCCATTCCGGTCGTCGTCAAAAGCGCGCGCCGGGAAATTGAATTGGTCATTTTCGAATCATCCTCTTCACTGAAATCATTGCACCAATCCGGCGCTTCATGGCGATACTTGTTGCAAAATAAGGCAGGTTCAAGCCAATTCTACAACGTTTACTGAACACTGCATTCGAACTGGCGGCGACGGCACAGAAATTCGTCAAAGCTCAGCGCTTTTTACCCAAGACCCGTGTGCCTAGCCGGAGCAGTGTTTCACGCAAGCCTGCATCGTCAATTCTTTCGAGCGAAGTGGCAAGTTCAGCCTGTTCGGCTTGGGAAAGGACAGGTTCGACGGGTTTCTGACGCTCGCGAAACCGCACTATCGGCTTTTGCTCAATTTTGATGCGGTTGACCGCAGGATAGCCGAAGAACCGGTTGATGCGATCCAAGAGTTCGCTGCTCTGATATTGAAGATCAAGCACGACTGATCCCTCAGCGGCGAGCAGCAAGGTACCGGGCTTGAACGCCTCATCCGCGTGTTGGCGTTGCGGCCACAAAATTTTGAGCGGTTGCGTGCGCCCGGCAAGTTTCTCGCCCGCCACCTGCTGCCATGCAAGCGCCAGCGAAAGATCAACATTGGCGCGTTTGGCCATTAACGGGTCAAGCAAATCCGAAATGCTTCGGCCGATTTGGCGCATAGTGCCGGGCTGCTTCAAAAGAATTGTATCCCTTTGTTGCTATCTATTTCTATTCTTCCGGCATCTAGCATAGATACGCAGCAAGAATCCAATTGAGCAATGGCAAGATAGTGCAAATTTCGACAGAGCTTCTGGCTTGGTATGATCAAGCATACCGATCCATGCCATGGCGTGTACCTCCAGAGACCATCAAGGCAGGAGGGCGCCCTGATCCTTACCGCGTTTGGCTCTCGGAAATTATGCTTCAACAAACGACTGTTGCTACAGTTGGAGAGTATTTTGTGAAATTTGTCGCGCTTTGGCCGACCATTGCTGATCTTGCGGCCGCATCAGAAGAGGACATCTTAAAAGCATGGGCCGGGCTTGGATATTATTCCCGGGCACGAAACCTCAAAAAATGCGCCGACACTGTGCTGCACGAACACGGAGGAATATTTCCAACAAGCGCAGCTGCATTACAAAAACTTCCCGGCATCGGCGGCTACACAGCAAGCGCCATCGCAGCCATTGCGTTCAACGAGCGGGTTCCGGTGGTTGACGGAAATATCGAGCGGGTCGTCTCGCGGCTGAGAGAAATCAAACACGCCTTTCCGAAAGCAAAGCCATTTGTCACGGAATGGGTCTCGGCTTTCACGCCTTTTGACCGGCCGGGAGATTTCGCGCAGGCTATGATGGATCTTGGGGCGACCATTTGTACGCCGCGCAATCCATCCTGTCTGCATTGTCCGCTGAATGAAGATTGTTGGGCCTATAAAAAGGGTAATCCTGAAAGCTATCCATTTAAATCTGCCAAGAAAGCTAAACCCAAGCGGCTGGGTGCGGCTTTTGTTGCGAGCAATTCCAACCGGGAAGTCCTGTTGAAAAAGCGCGGGGATTCGGGCCTTTTGGCCGGAATGAGTGAAGTGCCGACGACGACTTGGACGGCCGGGGCTGATGGTTTGACGGGCAAGGATGCTGCGCCCTTTACGGCCAATTGGCAGGCTTGTGGTTCCGTGCGCCATATCTTTACGCATTTTGAGCTAGAGATGATGATCTATCGCGCCCAAGCCGATATATCAGCCCCGGACGGACATTGGTGGTCGCCTGACTACGAGGCCGAAGCCTTGCCAACCTTGATGAAAAAGGTGATTGAGACGGCTCTTTCTTTTAAACCTTAGTAACAGGCGCGTTTTGATACCAATCCACCATATCGTTTTCGACATAGGCAAGGTTTTGATTGCTTATGATCCCGAAACGCCGTTTCGATCGCTCATTCCGGACGATGCTGAGCGCCAGTATTTCCTTTCAGAAATCTGTTCTCCTGTTTGGAATATCGAGCAGGATCGCGGGCGTTCCTGGCCGGATGCGGAAGAACAACTCATCGCCCAATATCCTGACAGGGCACCGCACATCCGTGCCTTTCGTGAAAACTGGCACCATATGGTGGGCCCGGCTATCGACGGATCGGTTGAAATACTCCGGCGTTTTATCGCCGACGGCCACGATGTCACGCTGCTAACAAATTTTGCTTCGGATACTTTTAGAGAGTCTCAAGCGCGTTGGTCCTTCTTGAATGAAGCACGAGGCGTTACGGTTTCCGGCGAGGTTAAATTCATCAAACCTGACCCGGCAATTTATCAATGTCACGCCAGCACTTTTGGCCTGACACCTGAAAAGACCCTGTTTATCGATGACAGTCTGCCGAATGTCCTCGCCGCGCATTCATGTGGCTGGCATGCGGTTCAGTTTGTTGATGTGAAAACGCTCGAGGAACAACTAACTGGGTTCAGATTTGTGAAGACAGGCTGAGCGGCAGCTTGCGGAACGCCGCAATCGCTTCAATTACAATCTCACGCGGTATCATCCGCAGTGTGCGACCGTCGAACGGTAGATGTTTTAACTCGGACATAACGAGAGTGGCGACAGCGAAGGATTGCTGCCGGTCACGGCTCGCCTTTGGGCTTGCCCGGTATGGCTGTTTGGAAAGCCACAGCTTGTGGATGGCGAAAGCGCGCGGGTCCGGGACATTCATAGTAACTGGAAAGCCCCGTGAATCGATCACCTTTTGCTCGACGACCGGCGCGTTTTCCAACCAAACCAGACCGGCGATAGGTGATGGTTGCAAGTCCGTTGTTTCCGCTTCAAACGCATTTTTGCGCCAAGGGGGAGTTCTCTCCGGCTGAATGATGTCTACCAAGAAGCCATCCTGATTGCGCGCCCGAAAGGTCTGCCGTGTCATCTCGAATGAGCGGTCAGCAGACTGCAATATTCCGAGAAACGTTTCCGAACTTAATTCTTCGCTCGCTACGAAACGAAGGGGAGCCCGCGGGTCCAAAAGAAAGTCAATGTCTTCCGTTGATGTGAGGCCGGAATCAAAAATGGCAGCCGCCATTGCTTCGTATGCGTATAGCGCATGCGTTCCGACGACCTTAATGCGCGAAGAGCCAATTCCGGCATTATCGAAGGCCCTAATGACGCGGGCGGAAACAAGCGGGAGACGGGCAATGCCACGCGCGGCATTTGTTGCAGCCTGCAACCGCATCTTCACTTCCAACTTTTTCAAGCGTGACTTCACGTCAGCCCTGGCACTGAGAAAATTGGTACGCATCGCCTCTGTCTCCTCGGTGCGAGGGCCGAGCGTCGTCTGCTTGCGCCGACCCCCGTCATCGTAGGAGGACCGGTGCAAGTATTCGTTTCCTCTTGCGCGCATCCAGACCATTGAACCGCGCGCCGAGCGTTCGCGCTGTCTCAATTCGACGAGCGACTCGTGGAGTTGCATCGTATCGGAGAATTCTCTGGCCTGCGCCATGTCAAGAAGCTTATGCATTGGCTTTATTGTTTTAACAGTAAGAGCGATTTTTTTCTCAATCTGTTAAAACACGATCATGGTTTAAGTGCAACTTTGTTTTAACAGCAAAGCCGCTTTTCATTCGCAAGTGTTAAACAACATTGTCGGGATACGCCTGATCCGCGCGTTAGGGCATTATCGCAATGGACGCTGCATCAAAGCTCAATTGCGATAAAGGCGCACCCTCAACCCGCTACCGCCATCGCGTCCCGCGCCACTTTGCGAATGTCATCAATCGGCTTAAGCTTGCCAGCATCTTCATAGTGCCAGTAAGTCCAACCATTGCAGGCATCGAGTTCCTGAACGGTCGCGCCCATTTTATGGATCGAACCAGCCTGACCATTGATCGCCACCGTTCCGTCTGCCCGCACAATGGCGGCATGACGGCGTTTGGTGTCAAAGAGCACTAGGCCCGGCTTCACCAGTCCCGCCTCAATCAGCGTTCCGAAGGCGACGCGCGGCTCGGCACGCTTGCTGGTCATCAAGGTCAGTTCTGTCCGCTCAAGCGGATTGACAGCAAGGATACGCTTTGTTGCCGCATCGATATATTTCTGCTCGCGCTCCATGCCGACAAAGTGACGGCCGAGGCGCTTGGCCACCGCACCCGTTGTGCCGCTGCCGAAGAACGGGTCAAGCACGATATCCCCGGGCTTGCTCGATGAGAGAATAACGCGGGCGAGCAGCGCTTCCGGCTTTTGCGTCGGATGCACCTTGTCGCCGTTTTCATCTTTCAAACGCTCTGCACCCGTGCAAATCGGAAACAGCCAATCCGAGCGCATTTGCAGATCGTCATTGGATGCCTTCATCGCCTCGTAATTGAACGTATAGGCCTTTGATTTCGCATCTTTCGAGGCCCAAATCATCGTCTCATGCGCATTTTGGAAGCGTCGGCCGCGAAAATTAGGCATTGGATTATTTTTCCGCCAAACAACATCGTTCAGCATCCAGAATCCAAGATCCTGCATGATACAGCCAACCCTGAAAATATTGTGATAGGAGCCGATCACCCAGATGGAGCCCGTAGGTTTAAGCACGCGTCTCGCCGCCAGAAGCCATGCGCGCGTAAACGCGTCGTAGGCGGCGAAGCTCTCAAATTGGTCCCAATCATCATCAACCGCGTCGACTTTGGACTGATCGGGTCGATGCAGGTCACCATCAAGTTGAAGATTGTAGGGAGGGTCGGCGAAGATAAGATCAACGCTTTTTTCGGGAAGCGCATCAAGCGCGGCGACGCAATCGCCCTTGAAAATCGTATCGAGCCAGAGGCGTTCGCCCAATTCGACAACAGACTTCGTCTTCAACGCTGAAACAGACATACACACCACCCGAACACATTACACAACACTGCCCTTATGGTTACCGAACAGGGTAAATATTCAGTGAAGTTTTGTTCAAGTCGGGAATTTGGGGCAACTCCGAAGCCTGCCGCTTTCATAAAGTGCCGACGATAAATTTACATTAGAAATATATAATATAATTTGTTGAATTATTAGTAAGGTCGAAATTGAAATGAAATTTCTATAGATATACATTAATAAATCCTAATTTTATAAATCTATAACTCTACTTAAAGGTATATATTGTAAGAATAATTCAATCTACAGCCAATTGTTTGTGGGCATAGTGGCACGTATTGAAAGCAAAACTTAATGCCAGCTTTCTTGGCCAAGAGTTCATCGTTTTCAATTGAGCTTGGAGTCTGCCTTGTCAAAAGCACCTATCGTATCCAACCATACCCCGACCGCGTCGCTCGAGGATGTGGTACCTTTTGAACGACTTTCGGACGCAAGTGGTCAGCGGTATGACTCAAGGGAGTATCGTGGGGTTGTTGGCGCTGAAAGTGAGTTTCTGGACGAT
>JANOYJ010000531.1:0-1548 GCA_031428815.1 Phyllobacterium sp. | reverse complement strand
GAAAGGCCGGTAGTGCCGAAAACTATGAAATAGTCGCGGGTGAGAGGCGCTGGCGTGCCGCGCAAATTGCCGGGCTCGCGGAAATTCCGGTCATCGTCAAAGACATTGATGATCGTGTGGCGCTTGAAATTGCTATTGTTGAGAACGTTCAACGTGCCGATCTCAACGCCATTGAAGAAGCTCTTGGCTATCAGCAATTAGTCGACGAACATTCCTACACGCAGCTAGATCTTGCCGGCATCATTGGCAAAAGCCGATCTCACGTGGCGAATACGCTTCGCCTATTGAAATTACCGGAGAAAGTGCGGGATATGTTGGTCAATAACCAACTTTCCGCCGGGCATGCCCGTGCTTTGATTGCTGTGGATAATCCACTTTCACTTGCAGAACGCATTGTTACTGAAGGTCTGTCAGTGCGCCAAGTCGAGGCACTCGTGCAAGAACCAACGCTAGAAACAAAGTCGGCTAAGGGCCTTCAAAAAGGGCAGCGCTCAGATAAGGATATTGATACGACGGCGCTCGAGAAACTGCTGTCAGATGTTATCGGAATGAAAGTCGCTATCAATCATCACGCGGGCGGGGGCACGTTGGCCGTTCGCTATTCCAATCTGGAGCAGTTGGACGAGCTTTGTCGAAGGCTGAAGCGCGACTGAATTCTCTGATGACCAATTGCAATTCTGCCACCGCGCCCATAAAGCGTGACCGTCAATTCTAATCCTGAGACAATTATCCATGACACAACGCTCGCTATTTCTTCTTCCCGGTGATGGGATTGGTCCCGAGGCGATGGCCGAGGTGCGCCATATCATCTCTTATATGAACGAGGCGATGCAGGCCGGATTTGTTGTCGATGAAGGTCTCGTCGGCGGCTCGGCGTATGAGGCTCATGGCTTAGCCATTTCGGACGCCGATATGGCGAAGGCGATGGCGGCGGATGCTGTGTTGTTCGGCGCTGTTGGCGGCCCCCAATGGGATAAGGTTCCTTATGATGTGCGCCCGGAAGCTGGGTTGCTGCGTCTGCGCAAGGATATGGAGCTGTTTGCAAATTTGCGTCCCGCCATTTGCTATCCGGCGCTTTCGGCATCTTCTTCTCTCAAGCCCGAAGTAGTCGAAGGTCTCGACATTCTGATCGTGCGTGAGTTGACAGGCGGGGTGTATTTCGGCTCTCCGAAGGAAATCATCGATCTCGGCAATGGCCAGAAGCGCGGCATCGACACCCAGGTGTACGACACGTACGAAATCGAGCGCATCGCCTCTGTCGCATTCGATCTTGCCCGCACGCGCGGCAAGCGGGTGACCTCGATGGAAAAGCGCAATGTGATGAAGTCCGGCGTACTTTGGAATGAGGTTGTCACAGCGACGCACAAGGCGAAATATCCCGATGTGGCGCTAGATCACATGCTGGCAGATGCGGGTGGTATGCAGCTTGTGCGCTGGCCGAAGCAATTTGATGTGATTGTCACCGATAATTTGTTTGGCGACATGCTGTCGGATGTTGCGGCGATGCTCACGGGTTCACTCGGCATGTTGCCTTCCGCTTCGCTCGGT
>JANOYJ010000530.1:0-2881 GCA_031428815.1 Phyllobacterium sp. | reverse complement strand
CCTGCCGGTTTTCGAGCCGGGACAGAAGCGGACGGGCGCAAGCGTGTTTCATGTTTTGGTCTATCTTGCCATCTTCATGGCCTGGACCATGTTCCTGGCAGGTGCGCGGTATGCGGCGATCGGGTTTGGGGCGCTGAGCTTTTAGGAAAATGGCGGTTTCACCGCTCCGTCAGCTGCCGCGCCATCAACACCTCGTTCGAATAGCCGAGCGGGCTTTTGAGTGCTCTTGGCTCCACTCCATAAATTTCAAAACCGTGCTTTTGATACAGCGAAATCGCTTCTGAATTTTCCTCGATGACGGAAAGCCTCAATTGCTCAACGACAGGCGTTGCCGATTGAACGATAGCCCCGAGCAAGGCAACCCCAATGCCGAGGCAACGCGCATCCGGCGCGACATACATTCCCCAAATGACGCCCTTATGCCGACTCATGGCTCCCTCCTCCTGCCAATACCCCGCCATGCCGACAATGCGTCCGCCAAGATAAGCGCGCCGAAGACGGGGGACAAAGCAAGACGTTCGGCAAAGACAGAAATCGGGCGCGGCAGCTCGGCCTCATAGGTGGAGCCGAATGCTTCAGGCGTGTCTTGCAGCGCGGTGAGACGGATGGCGCGGAAGTCGGCGGCGGTGGCGGATGGTGAATTCTGCCTTCCGCTGTGCCATCCTACTCCGCCGCCACTTGCGGTGGCACGGCTTTCGGGGCTTTGGCTCCGCGCAGCATCCCGGCCACGCTGAGGTCCTCGTCAATCTCCTCCCAATGCACGCCGAGCCTTGAAAGTCTGTAGGCCCCGCGCTGAGCCGGTGTGGCATTGAGCAATCTTGGATACCACCAAATCGGCGTTTTTACCGTCCGCCCGTCAGAAAGCTCGACGGTCAAATGCGTATCATCACATGCTGCGGAAATCGGCGCGCTGTCATTGACGTCAATTTGCAAAGTAGTCATTCCACGCCTCTATCATAATTGTGCGCTCGCGGCGACATTCACGTATAATATCTGACGTTTCCGATGCGTTAAACCCAAAATTATAGGCAAAAGTGATGTCGTGAAGCCAGACTTTGGCCTGCTTGTCATCTTTCTCAACGTGAACACGAGCCGGTTCTCCGCCATCGGCTGAAAAGAAATGAACCGGTAGCCGCGCCAGTGATGAATGACAGGCATAGTTCGTCCTCCTGGAGACGATTATCATGCCTATTCCTCAGATTTTGCAACTCCTTGTTGCGCACTATTTGCAGAATTTGTTGCGCCGAGTAGCGACTTTCGCCATTCGGCAACGGACTTGTGAACCGTCACGCCTTTCCGCGCGCGTCCATCAGCGATTGCCCGCCGCGTTTCGGCGTTTGGAATTAATGGTTTAACGGACATCGGTTTTATCCTTTTCAAGCGGCTGCGCTGCCGAATGCAATTCGCTTTGACTTTCCCTCACCTGGTTTGCTGCGCAAACCGTCATCTCCCCGCGGGGGGAGAGGGGAAAGAGAAGCGCGACCCCTTCGCCTCTCCCCCGCGGGGAGAGGACAGTTCCGCGCAGCGGAACAGGTGAGGGAGAGTCACAGCGGAATATTATCATGCTTCTTCCAAGGGTTCTCCAACACCTTGTTCCGCAAACTCGCAAACGCCCGCGCCACGCGTTTGCGCGTTGAATGCGGCGTGATGATATCGTCGATGAAGCCCCGCTCTGCCGCTACGAACGGGTTGGCGAAGCGTGTTTCGTAGTCTTTAGTGCGGGCGGCGATTTTTTCTTTGTCGGCGAGTTCTGAGCGGTAGATGATTTCCGCCGCGCCTTTGGCACCCATCACGGCGATTTCGGCGCTGGGCCAGGCGTAGTTGATGTCACCGCGCAGGTGCTTCGACGCCATTACGTCATAGGCGCCCCCATAGGCTTTGCGGGTGATGAGCGTCACTTTCGGCACCGTCGCCTCGCCATAGGCGAACAGCAGTTTTGCGCCATGCTTGATGATGCCGCCGAACTCTTGTGACGTGCCCGGCAAGAAGCCCGGCACATCGACCAGCGTCAAGATCGGGATGTTGAACGCATCGCAGAAGCGCACGAAGCGGGCGGCTTTGCGCGAGGCGTTGATGTCGAGACAACCGGCCAAAAACATCGGCTGGTTGGCGACGACGCCCACGGTCGAGCCCTCAATGCGGATGAAGGTTGTGATGATGTTCTTGGCGAAGTCGCGTTGGATTTCGAAATGATCGCCCTCATCGGCGATCTTGCCGATCAGTTCCTGCATGTCATACGGCTTGTTCACATTGTCCGGAATCAATGTGTCGAGCGACATGTCGAACCGTGCCGGATCATCGAAGAAGGGTCTGACCGGCGGCTTTTCGCGATTGTTCAAGGGCAGAAAGTCGATCAGCCGCCGCAGCGCCGCCAAGGCCTCGACATCATTGTCAAACGCCCCGTCCGCCACCGATGATTTCGATGTGTGCGTCTTTGCCCCGCCCAGCTCCTCGGCGGTGACGATCTCGTTGGTCACGGTCTTCACCACGTCCGGCCCGGTGACGAACATATAGCTGGTGTCCCGCACCATGAAGATGAAATCCGTCATCGCCGGTGAATAGACTGCCCCGCCCGCGCACGGTCCCATAATCATCGAAATCTGCGGCACAACGCCCGACGCCAGCACGTTTTTCTGGAACACATCGGCATAGCCGCCGAGCGAGGCCACCCCCTCCTGAATCCGCGCCCCGCCAGAATCATTGATCCCTATGACCGGCGCGCCGTTTTTCATCGCCATGTCCATGATCTTGCAAATCTTGCCCGCATGGGTCTCCGACAGCGAACCACCAAACACAGTGAAATCCTGGCTGAACACATAAATCATCCGCCCGTTCACCGTGCCCCAGCCGGTGACCACGCCATCGCCAGCAGGCCGATCCG
>JANOYJ010000529.1:0-2755 GCA_031428815.1 Phyllobacterium sp. | reverse complement strand
AACCGATGTTGCCTTTGTTATCGGTGCCAATGATGTGACCAATCCGTCGGCGCGCGACGATAAATCGTCGCCAATTTATGGCATGCCGATTCTTGACGTCGACAAAGCGGCCACATGCCTCTTCATCAAACGCTCACTGGCATCCGGCTATGCCGGCATCGACAACTCTCTGTTCTACAAGCCGAACACAATGATGCTGTTTGCCGATGCCAAGAAGATGGTTGAGGATATTGTAAAGGCGCTGGATCATTAAGTGCGCCGCGCTCATTGGCATCGTCTCGACATCAAAATCTGCATACTGAATGATCTCGCCTCTCATCGCCACGAGTCGTGTCGCCGCCCCCCTATACGACGGGTCAAATTCATATCATTGACGGAGGCTGGACAGCCTAGATTTCAGGAGAATTACGATGAAACTACTTCGCTATGGGCAGCCTGGTCACGAAAAACCGGGGCTTCTGGACGATCAAGGCCGCATCCGCGACCTCTCCGCGCATGTTACGGATATAGCAGGCACAGAACTCTCACCTGAGAGCATAAAAAGGCTGACGCAACTTGACCCTGAAGCGCTTCCTTTGGTGGCCGGAAATCCCCGCTTCGGACCTTGTGTGTCGGGCACAGGAAAATTTATCTGTATCGGTCTCAATTACGCTGACCACGCTGCGGAATCCGGCCTCTTGGTGCCGCCTGAGCCGGTCATTTTTATGAAAGCGACCTCGGCCATTATCGGGCCGGACGATGACGTTGAAATTCCTCGCGGCTCCGTGAAATCCGATTGGGAAGTTGAGCTCGGCGTTATCATTGGAAGCCATACGAAATATGTGTCCGAGGAAAACGCCATGGATCATGTCGCCGGCTATTGTGTCGTCAATGACCTGTCAGAACGGGCCTTTCAGACAGAGCGCTCGGGCCAATGGACCAAAGGAAAATCCGCCGATACATTCGGACCTATTGGCCCGTGGCTTGTGACCAAGGACGAAGTGGCTGATCCGCAGAGCTTGAAAATGTGGATGGAAGTCAATGGCAAGCGCTTTCAGAATGGCTCCACCGCCACCATGGTCTATGGCGTCAAGTTCCTCGTGTCGTATCTCTCACAATTCATGAGCCTGCATCCGGGCGACATCATCTCGACCGGTACGCCTCCGGGCGTCGGCATGGGTCAAAAACCACAAGTATTCTTGAGAGCAGGCGATGTCATGGAATTGGGCATTGAAGGTCTTGGAACACAGAGACAGGTGACAAAGGCGGCGCTCTAAATTGTTGGGTAGATAATCACGCAAATCTTAAATCAAATGCTTTAGCTTATCGCTGCCAACAAGGTATCCCTAGCAGAACGACGTTGTTCTATTCGGACATCGGCTCCTTCCAGACTTTAAGTATGGTTCTTTTTAATGTCGAAGAATCAAGTATTTAATCAAAAAGCAATTGACGAAAAATTGTATCTTGTCGATAGTAGACAGAGAGTTGGTTTCATCCAATAGGAAATACCTCGCCGTGCGGACCCCAATTTTTCAGTTCGGCACCAGTCGCTTTTTTCAAGCGCATGCAGACTTGTTTTTAAGCCAATCTGGTGGTCCCGCCAGCAAAGTTTCGGTTATTGCGTCCAGCGGTTCGCCAATTGGCAAGTCACGTTTGTCGGCATTGGCGGGTGAGAATGGCTATCCTGTTATCATTCGCGGTTTGGAAAGCGGACAACCGGTTGAGCGGCGGATCACGGTAACAAGTGTGGTTCGCTCATATGACGCAGAACGTGACTGGCTCAAGCTCGTGGATGATTTTTCTGTTGAAGCGGAGTTTGTCATTTCCAACACGACGGAGCGCGGGTTTTATGTCCCCGAGCATTATGAGCCTGATCTTGCTGAAATGCTCGTGCAAGCACCGGCTTGGTATCCCGCCAAACTTCTCGCCTTACTCTTGGCCGCTTATTGCTCAAAGCGAAATGGACTCGTCATTTTGCCGACAGAACTCGTCGGGCGAAATGGAGACATGTTGAAGGCCATCGTGATGTCGCTCGCAAAAGCGGCGAACGGGGAGCGCGCGTTTCTTGATTGGCTCAATCGTGATTGCGTCTTTGCCAATAGTTTGGTCGACCGTATTGTTTCCGAGCCAATAGAACCTGCGGGAGCCGTGGCGGAACCTTATGCGCTTTGGGCAATAGAGAAACAGAAAGGCTTACGCTTACCCTGCACCCATGACGCGATCAGGATCGTCGATGATCTTCAACTTTTCGAAAGACTGAAAATTCATATTCTCAACCTTGGGCACACTGTGCTTGCAGAGCAATGGATTGTTGAGGGATCAAATCCCGAGATCACCGTCCGTGCAATGATGAACTCCGAGCGGCACGTTACCATGCTAAAAGAACTCTATGCGAACGAAGTTATTCCCGGTTTTATCGGGCGTAACATGGGCTGTGAGTCCGCAAAGTACCTCGACGTGACACTTGAGCGGTTTGCCAATCCATTTCTCAATCACCGCATTTCCGACATCGCCACCGGACATGAAGAAAAAGTGCGGCGGCGAATCGTCGGGTTTTTGGAATGGGCAAGTCCAAGTGCGAAGACACCGGTTCTTTCGGCCATTGCCGCAAAATACATAAAGGACTGATCGAAATGGCGGCGATGAAAATAATCAGTCTTGCAAGTAGCGATAATGTCGCTGTGGCCTGCGGTCCAAGTGCACCGGGAGAGAAAATCGTAGAAGGCGTATCCGCTCTTGAGAAAGTGGATCAAGGCCACAAAATTGCCATCCGTTA